>NZ_BMOL01000010.1 GCF_014647055.1 Deinococcus aerolatus
TCAGCAGTGTGTTGAAAAATGACTTTTCTGATGCCTCGAGTATACCTGTTTAAACGGAATCCGTATCAGAAGGCGGTGTCCAGCGCCTCCAGCGCCGCCGCGGCGTCCGTAATGCCCGCCTGCGCCATGTCCGGGCGGCCCCCGCCCTTGCCGCCGCCCGCCGCCGCCAGCTTGCCCACCAGTTGCCCGGCGTGCGCCCCGCGTGCCACGGCGTCCTTGGTGGCCTTGACCACCAGCCCCTTGTCCCCAGCGATGACCACGAGATCGGCCCCGCTCTGGTCCAGCAGCTTGTCGGCGGCGCCGCGCAGCTCGTTGCCCTCGATACCGGCCAGTTTCAGGGCCGCCACCCGGAAGCCGCCCAGCTCGCGCACCGGCGAGGCCGCGCCGCCCCCGCCGCCCATCTGCGCCTCGGCCAGCTGGCGGCGCACCGCCACCATCTCCTTCTCGGCGGCCTTCAATTGAGCTTGCAGGCCGGATACGCGGGCTTCCAGACCATCGGGACTGGTGTTGAGGATGGCCGCTGCCCGCGCCGTCTGCTGCAGGCGCTCGCGCAGCCAGCCGGTCGCGGCCTCGCCTGCCAGCGCCTCGATGCGGCGGACCCCGGCAGCCACGTTCTCGTCGCCCAGAATGACGAACGCGCCGATGTCTCCAGTGCGGCTCACGTGTGCGCCGCCGCACAGTTCCATGCTCGCCACGGCCTGTCCCTCGTGGGACACTTCGCCGCCTACCTTCACGACGCGCACCGTGTCGCCGTATTTCTCACCGAACAGTGCGGTTGCGCCTGCCGCCCGCGCCTCGGCAATCGGCATCTCCTGCCACGTCACCGGGAAGTTGGCGCTGACCCAGCGCGACACCAGCCGCTCCACCCCCGCGATTTCCTCGGCGGTCATGGCCGCGCCGTGCGCGAAGTCGAACCTCAGGCGGTCCGGGGCCACCAGGGAACCCGCCTGCCGCACCCCGGACCCCAGCACCGCCCGCAATGCCGCGTGCAGCAGGTGCGTGGCGGTGTGGTGACGCTGCGTTGCCTGACGCTCGCCGGAGACCACGCCGCGCACCTGCTGGCCGGGTCTCAGCTCGCCGGACTCAATGGCCACGTCATGCAGGAACACGCCGCCGGGGGTCTTGCGGGTGTCGCGCACCACGCCTGCGCCGCCGTCCCACTCCAGGCGTCCGGTGTCGCCCACCTCGCCGCCGCCTTCTGCGTAGAAGGGCGTGCGGGACAGCACCACGGTGGCCTCGTCGCCCGCGCCCAGATGTTCAAGGCGTTCGCCGCCCACCAGCACGGCCAGCACCTCGCCGTCGGCCTCCAGGGTGTCGAAGCCGACGAACTCGGTGGAGGGCAAGTCTTCCAGCGCCTCCTGCGCCCCGAACAGTTCGGACTTGCCGTATTTGCTGCCTGCCCGCGCGATGTTCTGGGCATTTTCCAGGCTCTCGGCGTACCCGGCCTCATCCACACTGACGCCGTATTCCTCGGCAATTTCCTTGGTCAGATCGACGGGAAAGCCGTAGGTGTCGTACAGAATGAAGGCCTCGTTGCCGCCCAGCACCGCGCCCTTCTCCATGCCTTCCAGCAGGCCGCCGAGGCGCTGAATGCCGCCCTCCAGCGTCTTCAGGAAGCGCTCTTCCTCGCTCCTGATCGTCGCCTCCACCCGTGCCTGCTCGGTGCGCAGTTCGGGGTAGGCGTCGCCCATGCTGTCCACCACCAGCGGCACCAGCCGGTACAGCGTCGGCTCCTTCAGGCCCAGCAGGTAGGCGTGGCGGGAAGCGCGGCGCAGAATCTTGCGGATCACGTAGCCGCGCCCGGTGTTGCTCGGCGTGCTGCCGTCGGCAATGACCATGCTGACGCTGCGGACATGCTCGGCCACCACGCGGTGCGAGACGTTCTGCGGTCCCTCATAGGCGTGGCCGCTCAGCTCGGCCACCTTTGCGATGATCGGGCCAAACACGTCGTTGCTGTAGAAGTCGTACACGTCCTGCACGACGGTGGCCAGCCGTTCCAGGCCCATGCCGGTGTCGATGTTCTTGAACGGCAGATCCACCAGCGTCGGCGTGCCGTCGGGCTGCGGTTCCTGGCGGTCATACTGCGGGAACACGTTGTTCCAGATTTCCAGAAAGCGGGCGCTCTCGCGGGTCTCGGCGTAGTCGGCCCAGGTGTCGTCACCGTACTTCGGCCCCCGGTCATAGAAAATCTCGCTGCACGGGCCGCAGGGGCCGTTGGGGCCTTCCTTGGGCGCGTCGGCGGGCCAGAAGTTCTCGTCGGCCCCGAAGCGCAGGATGTGGTCCTCGGGCAGGCCAATTTCCTTGGTCCAGATGTCGAAGGCCTCGTCGTCGTCCTGATAGATCGTGGCGTACAGCTTGGAACCGTCCATGCCCATCCACTCCGGGCTGGTCAGGAACTCCCAGGCCCAGGTCAGCGACTCGCGCTTGAAGTAGTCGCCAAATGAAAAATTGCCCAGCATTTCCAGCAGCGAGCAGTGCCGCAGCGTGCGTCCCACGTTCTCGATGTCGCCGATGCGCAGGCACTTCTGGGCGGTGGTCACGCGCCGGTTCGCGCCCTGCTCGAAGCGGGCGGGGGCGCCCATGAACTGCGCCTTGAACGGCTGCATCCCCGCCACGGTAAACAGCGTGGTGGGATCGGGGGCCACCGTGCTGTAACTGGGCAGGCGCAGGTGGCCCTTGCTTTCAAAAAAGTGCAGGAATTTCTCGCGAATCTCGGCAGTGGACAGCGTGGGGGATGGAGCAGTCATAGCGGGGAGTTTAGCGCGGGGGCTGCGGGTGAAAAGGGCGGGAGGGTGGGCGTTCGCCGCCCCGGTAAAGTCTTCGCCTGACCAGAATCCGCGTCACCAGCACGTCCGGCACCGGCAAATCCAGCGTCCTGCAGGAGCTGGCACGCCGGGGCCACCGCACCGTGGACACCGACTCGGACGAATGGTGCGAGTGGGTGACGGATGGGCGGGGAGAGCCGGACTGGGTGTGGCGCGAGGATCGCATCGGTGAATTGCTGGCAGGCCACAGCAATGGCACTCTTTTCGTGACGGGCTGTAAATTCAATCGGGGCCGGTTCTATCGTCAGTTCGACACCGTGGTGTTGCTCAGCGCCCCCGCCGCCATCCTGCTGGAGTGCCTCGCCGCCCGCACGAACAACCCCCACGGCAAATCGCCGCAGGAGAGAGCGCTGGTGCTGGAGCATCTGGAAACGGTGGAACCGCTGCTGCGGGCGACGGCGACGATAGAAATCGACGCCGCGCAACCGCTGTCGGTGGTAGCGGAGCGGCTGGAAGCGCTGGCTGATCGAACGAAGTGGGCGGCTCACCTGCCCGCTATAAAAATCCGAAGCGCCGCCGCTCCTGCGGATGCCGCGCTCCGGTCAACTCCTGCGCGAAGGCTTCCAGGGCGTCCTGCACGGCGCGGGCCTCGCGCACCAGATCGGCGGCCACACTCTGGATCTGCCCCTCGCGCTCCTGTTCCCAGTGGTTCAGGACGCGCTCGTTCAGACGGGCGTGTTCGGGGCTGGTCACGTCGCGCGGGGGGGCCAGCCGATCACGCGCCAGTTCCAGGTAACCCACATGATCGGTGGCGCGGGCCACGGCGGCAAATCTGCCGTCCGCCTTCAGCTCGGCCACCCTCGCGGCCAGCCGCTCACGCTCCAGCAGGGCGCGGGCCCGTTCGCGGCCCTGGATCAGTGCCGCGCCCGCCGCCATGCTGACGAGGGCCAGCGTGAACACCAGCAGGGACCAGTGCTGCGGCGCTTGTGGCGCGTCGTCGGGCAGGGCGCTCAGATCGGTCAGCTGCCCCTGCTGCGCGGCGTTGGCGGCAATCTGCTGGGTCACGCGCAGGATGCCGTCCCAGTTCAGGTAGCCCTCCACGCCCAGATACAGCGCGCTTACGGCCAGAATGCCGCCGATGTACGCGCCAGGCCGCGCCATGCCGGGGGTGCGCGTCGCCAGCTTGGCACGGTACGCCAGTTCGTCCACCAGCCACAGCAGCAGCACGCTGAACATGATGCCGGCGGTCAGGGCGATGATGGTCATGTACAGCCGACTTTCCGGGTTGAACAGCAGGTTGATGCTGACCCCGCTGATGATGCCCACGAAGAACTTGCTGAACACTGCAAAGGCGTTGAAGACCTTCTTGCTGCCTGACCGTCCCTCGGGCGGACGCAGGGCGTGGCCCTCGCGCGCCAGTTCGGCCAGCGCCTGCGCCTGATAAAAGCCCTCGGCGCTGTGCACGTCCACCGGCACCCCGGCGGCGGTCAGCGCCTCAAAGCGCTCCTGCCGCGCGGCCTCGATCTCCTCGGTGGCCCGCAGATACTCGCGTTCCACGTCGCCGCTGGCCGCGTTCATAAAATTCAGGTGATCCTGCTGCCGTGCCCACGAGCCGCGCACGCCCACCCCGGTCTCGGCCAGCACGCGGTTGACCGTTGTACGGGCGGTCTCGAAGTTGATGCGGTACTGCTCCACGTTCAGCCGCAGGATGCGCGCCCGCGAGGTCAGTGCGCTGCGGGCAGCCGCGTCGGGCACCAGTTGCAGCTCGCCGCGCAGATCGTCCAGCAACTCCGCGAAGTGCGCGGGCGTCAGCACCGGCAGGAATTGCTCGGCGCTCAGCGGCTCCGGGCGGGGCAGGGCGGGCGCGTAGCTGGACAGGTCGAAGGCTCCGGGGTCTGTGGGTCCGTCTGCCTCGTCCAGGGGTCTCAGGATCTGACCATCGGACGGCTCAGGCGTGTTCGGCTCTGGTTCCCGCCTGGCCAGGTGGATCTCAACCGTTCTGTCGGTGGACATGGGTTTACCTCCGGGCTTTCTTCACGGCGTCGGCGAAGGTGGGGTAGACGTTGTTCAGGTCAAAGGCACCGGCCATCAGCACCCGCGCGTCATCGCCCGCCTTGCCCAGCGCCTTTACGAAGCCGTCGCGGATGGAGTCGCCATTCTTGTCTTTTTCGGGACTCAGGCCTGCGAAGAACAGTTGCCGGGTGTCTTTACGGCCCAGCAGCTTGTCAAAAATGGTGGGCAGCTTGGCCCGCTCCGGATCGTCCAGCAGCGCGCCGTCGCTGAACAGCACCACCACGCCCCCCACGCCCGTCGTCCGCGCCAGCAGCGCATTGGCCTTGCTCAGCCCGGCGGTGATCGCGCTGCCCCGGCCCGTGCACGGCTGCGTCAGCGCGCCGGTGTAGCGCAGGATGTCGGCCTTGCCCATCCGCGCGCCGTTCTTGGACATGAATTTGAAGTCGGCCACCGTCTGCACGCCCTCGCAGATGCGCAGCAGGGTCAGCGTGTCGCCCGAACGCAACTGATTGAGCATGATGCTCTGCGACAGCACCCTGGCCTGCTCGGCGTACCTGTAGGCAGGATTCTTGCTGCTGCCGGTCATGTCGGCAGCAATCACGAAATGCAGCGGCGGCGTACTCAGCCCCAGCACCGTGCCCGCACTCATGGGAACGGGGGTCAGCAGGGGCAACAGAGACAGAAAGGGGAGGGGGGACATGGGGAACTCCTTCGGAGGGATGGATAGCGTTTAAAGGCGTGCGGATTTGAGGGCCGGTGGTGGGCTATGGCTGGCGAACACGTCACCTTGCTCACCCTGGCGGCACCGGATTTCTGGGATTCAGCCCTGGAATCGGCACCGCCACGCCGCCCACCCGGGTAATTCCAGGCGGAACGTCCAGGGTTCGAATGTCGTGCGGCAGGTCGCGCAATATTCCAATCTCGCGGCAGGCGGCCTGATCGCGGTACAGGCCCACCGGCACGCTCTGACGGCCATCCGGGTCACCGATCCACACCGCCATCGCGTACTGCGGTGTCACGCCCGCGCACCACGTGTCGTTGATGTCGTCGGTGGTGCCGGACTTCGCGCCCAGCGGCATGGCCCGGCCGCTCAGGCGCTGGAACAGGGTGGGGCGCAGAAACGGGACGTGTCCGGCAGAATCGTTCACCGCGCCGGTCAGCATGTCGAAGGTCTGATAGGCCACCACCGGGTCCCACAGCGGCTGGCACTCGCGGCGGCGCAGGGGCAGCGGTTTGTCACCATCTCCGTACACCTCGGCCAGTAGGTGCGGCGGGCACAGCGTTCCGCCATTGGCGAAGCTGCCGTACGCCGCCGCCACCGTCAGCGGCGAGGCCCGGTACGTCCCCAGCGCCGGGCTGGAGCGGTTGGCGCTGTCCTCGTTGTAATTCACGCCTTCCAGCACCCGGCGCAGCGCCGCCTCGCGCCCGGTGCCCACCTGCACGGCCACGGTGTTCAGGCTGCGGGCATTGGCCTCGCGCACAGTGACGGCGCGGCCCAGGAAGGTGCCGGAACTGTTGCGGATGGCCTGCGAGCCATAGCGGGTGGCCGTGTCCGTGAAGGTGCTGAACTGGTTGAGGTCCCCGTCTCCGGTGCCGAAGGCTGTGGCGTAGAGGAGCGGCTTGACCGTGCTGGCAACAGGTCTCTGGGCATAGGCCGCCCACTGACGCCCGGCGTCGCTGCTCTGGTTGCCGCCGGTGCTGCTGGCCAGCGCGATGATGCCGCCGCCGCGCACGTCCACCACCGCCGCGCCCTCGGCAATGCCAGGGGGGCGGGGGCCAGTCGCGCCCTCACCCACGACGCGCCGCGACAGTTCGGCCTGCGCCCGCGCGTCAACCGTCAGCACCACACGGCTGACTTTGCTGGGGTTCAGGCCCGCCGCCCGCAGCTCGCGCCGCACCAGTTCCTGCATGGCCCATACGGGTTCGGGCTCGTTGCGGTAATCCGGATTGCGCGCGGCACTCACGATCCGCAAGTCGCCGCCACTGCCCGCGTACTCGGCGCGCCACAGCCGGGGTTGCAGCGGCGTGGAGGCTGCCGCCAGGTAGTCATTCTCGGAAATCAGACCGTTGGAACGCAGGATTCGCAGCGTCAGCAGTTGCTGGCTTCGCATCCAGCGAAAGCGGGCGGTGGCGGTCTCGGGCGGGGTGTCCGCCGCCACCAGATACCGTCCCGGCGCAGGCAGCAGGCCCACCAGAAAGGCGCTCTGGGCGAGGGTGAGGTCTGCCGGATCGACGCCGAACACCGCCCGCGCCGCGTCGTACACGCCCTTGCGCTGGCCGATGCCGATCCACGGCAGGCTGTTCACACTCATCGCCAGCACCTCGGGCCGTCCGTAGCGCAGCGTGACCAGGGGGGCCAGCACAAATTCGGTGGCCTTGCGGGCCATCACCAGCCCCAGCCCGCGCCGGTTGGTGTCGTAATCAAAATGCCCGGCCAGCACATTGTTCTTCAGCAGTTGCATGGTCAGGGTACTGCCGCCCGCCCCGCTCAGGAGGGCGCGTGGCAGGCGACCCAGATCCACCCCGACGTGCGAGAAGAAGCGCACGTCCTCCTTGGCCACGTAGGCCAGTAAGAACGCCGGCGAAACGCCGGTCAGCGGCACGCTCAGCGACTCGCGGCAGGGCACGGCGTTGACCGTCTGGCCCTCGCGGCAGTGGTCAATCACGCCCAGCGGCTCCCCCCGGCGGTCCTGTACCTCGATGGGCCGCAGTTCCGAGCGCAGGTTCCACACGCGCGCAAAGGCCCCGCTGCTCCACGCGCCCGCCATCCCCAGCCCCATCAGGCCCAGCGTCAGGACACCCACGGCGGCGAGTCCTGCCCGCAGGATGCGCCGTAGTGTCCAGCGCGACTTTGGACGCCGCACGAAGGGGGTACGCGGCCAGGGGTTACGCCAGAAATTCAGCCTCTGCTTCATAGCGCCGGACCTCAGCGGGCCACGTCGGTCACGCCCGCCGCCGCCGAGCGGAACTGCCAGTCGCGGGCCACGCTGTTCCACAGCCCCGACGCGCCCACCAGAATCACCAGCGCTGTGCCCAGCACCGCCAGTCCGGTGACTGCCCCGGCCCAGCTCATGGCCGGACGGGGGCCACGCACGCGGCGCAGTCTGGTGCCTGTTTTCTGCTCTGGCCGCGCCGTCTCACGCGCCGCCTGGGGCAGCCCCACCGACGGCAGGCCAGAGGAGTAGGGCCGGGGTTTGCGGACGAAACTCACCAGTAAAGGATAGGGGGGGTGCATGAGAGGGCGCATCACACCAAAGAGTGAACAATTAGAGGTTAAAGCGGCGCATGCAGGCACCGGGGGCCGCAGATCGGCCTACACTCTGGAGATGACCACTGCGACACCGGCCCTGGCCCCCCGTCTCCGTGAACAGTTTCCCCCGCTCTCGGCGGGCCGGGCCTACCTGGACAACGCGGCTGGCGGATTGCTGCCCCTTCGCGCCATTGAGGCCATCACTGCCCACCTGATGCGCTACGGCGCGACGAACGCCATGCCGGGACACCAGCCGGGAGCCGACATTCTGGCCCTCAAGCAGCGTGCCCGCGCGGCCACTGCCTTGTTTCTGAACGCCCAGCCGGAAGACGTGGCGCTGGCGCAGAGTGCCACCGCGCTGGCCTTCCGCCTGTCCGCCGCCTTTGCCCGCCTGTGGGGGCCGGGCGACGAGGTGATCGTGTCGGGCCTGGAACACGAGGCCAACGCCAGCCCCTGGCGCGAGCTGGAGCGCGTGGGCGTGACCGTCAAGGTCTGGCACGCCCGAGCGCCGGAGATGCGCCTGCACGCCGACGATCTGGCCGAACTGCTCTCGGACAGGACGCGGCTGGTGTCGGTCACGGCGGCCAGCAACGCGCTGGGGGTCACCGTGGACATTCCCGCCGTGACCGCCCAGGTGCGGGCGGCAGGGGCGTGGACCGTGGTGGACGCCGTTCACGCCGCGCCGCACACCCTGCCGGACGTGGAAGCGTGGGGCGCGGACTTCGTGATGTTCAGCCCCTACAAGGTCTTCGGGCCGCACCTGGGGGCCATATGGGTCAGGCCCGAACATCGCCCCAACCTGCCCTGGCCCAAACTGAGTTTTGTGCCGGACGGCGACATCACCGGCATCGAGCACGGCACGCCGCAGTTCGAGCTGCTGGCCGGCTGGCTGGGCACGCTGGACTACCTGCGCGAACTGGGCGGCTCGGCGGAACTGACGCGGGCCGCGCTGGTGGCCGCCTACGCCCGCATTGCCGAACTGGAAGGCCCGGTGGCCGAACGGCTAGTTTCTGGGCTGGCCGGGATGGACAACGTTACTCTGTACGGCCCGCAGGACATGACTGGCCGGGTGGGCACGGCGGCGTTCCGCGTGGACGGCGAGACCCCTGAGCAGACCGCCGCCCGCCTGACCGCCGCCGGGGTGGACGCGGGGGCAGGCCACTTTTACGCCGTGCAACCCCTCAAGGATCTGGGGCTGTACCCCGAAGGCATCGTGCGCGTCAGCATCGCGCACTACACGAGCATGGAGGATGTGGAGCGGTTGCTGGCTGGGATTGGGCAGGTCTAGCGCCCTGAAAGTTTAACCGTCAAACGGCTGGGTTTCCTGGCAGTCTGACGGTTAAACCGTCTGACGCTCAGGCTCCCAGCATCCCGTTCAGCTCATCTCTAAATCCCTTCGCCGCCTCCACACTCGCCGCCACGCCCAGCCCGTCCGCGTACTGCACGCCCCGGCTGGCGCTGGCCAGGGCACCCGTGCCGTCCGCGTGGAAGGCGCCCTGCAAGTCGGCGGCGGCCCCACCCTGCGCGCCCAGACCCGGCAGCAGTAGCAGCGCCCGTGGCATCAGCGCCCGGAAGGTGGCGAGGTCTGAAGCGTGCGTCGCGCCCACCACCGCGCCCACCGTGCCGTACTGGCCCTCGGGTGTTCCGGCGTTCAGGCGGTTGATCTCCACGGCCACCCGCTCACTGACGCCGCTGCCCTGCAGGTCGGCCTGACCGGGGTTGCTGGTTTTCACCAGCACGAACACCGCGCCGCCGTTCTCGCGCGCCGTGTCCACGAAGGGGGTGAGCGTCTCGAAGCCCAGAAACGGATTGACCGTTAGCGCTGCGCCCGCGTGCCGCCCGCTCAGCCACGCCCCCGCGTAGGCCTGCGCGGTGCTGCCGATGTCGCCGCGTTTGGCATCCAGCAGTACCGGCAGACCCAGCGTGCGGGCGGCGGCACACACCTCTTCCAGAATGGCGAAGCCCTCCAGGCCCAGCGCCTCGTAAAAGGCCAGTTGCGGCTTGACGCAGGCGGCGTAGGGGGCGCACGCCTCCAGCACCGCCAGCGTGTGGCTTTTCAGGTGCGCGGCGTCGCGGTAGGCGTCCCGGCGCGGATCGAGGCCCACGCACAGGCGGGTGTTCAGGCGGCGGGTGCGCTCGGTCACGGCCTGGGCGAAGCTGGGCTGGGCAGAGGTGGGCATCGTGGGCGAGGCTAACACTTGTGGGGGCCTGAACGTCTCACTCCAGCATCTCCCGCGCCACCCGCACCAGTTCGGCGTTGTCGGTGGCCCCGTCAAAGTCGCCGGGCAGCAGCAGGGTGTCTTCCAGGCCGATGCGGGCCCCCAGGCCGCGCCGCGCCGCCTCGCGCAGCAGCGGCCACGCGCTCTCGCCCAGGCCGTGCAGCACCACTGGCCGGTCCAGTCCGGCCGCGTCCAGCAGGGCGAACATTTCCTTCAACTCGGCCTTGTACGTTCGGATCGGCTGATCGGGCATCTCGACCAGCACGCGCAGCACCTCCTCATGGCGCCGCCACCTCAGGAAGGCCCGCACCGCGTCCGCCGTCCACAGCCCGGCCTCCACGCCGATGCCGCGTTCCAGCAACAGTTCAGCCAGGTCAGGTGCCCCGTCCTCGTGCCAGTTGACCGACACGAAATCGGGCACCGCCATCCAGGCGCGCACGGCGGCCAGTCTCGCTTCCGCGTCCGGCAGAATCCACCAGCCGCTGGACAGGCCCACGGGGACGCCGGGACATGCCTCGCGCACCGCCTCCAGCGCCCGCGCCACGTCCCCGGCGTCCAGGCTCTCGGCTCCCGCCGCATTTCTTGGGTGAAGGTGCAGGGCGTCCGCGCCCGCTTCCACCGCCCCACGCGCCGCCTGGGCCAGTTGCTCGGGCGTGACAGGCACGCCTGGATGCTCGTCGGGGCTTCGGTTGCCGTTCAGGGCCGCTTTCAACACGCCCCCACTGTAAAGCCTGCCCGTTTATCCTGGCGGCATGACCTTTTCCATCGTGGGGCGCGACGCGGCAACAGGGGACATCGGGGTGGCGGTGGCCAGCAAGTTTCTGGCGGTGGGGGCGCTGGTGCCCTTCGTGCGTGCGGGCGTGGGCGCGGTCGCCACCCAGAGCTACGTGAATCCCAGCTTCGGCCCCGACGGGCTGCGTCTGCTCGCAGAGGGCCTGTCGCCGCAGGAGGTGGGCGCCCGCTTTCAGGCCGAGGACGCCGACATCGCCCAGCGCCAGTTCGGCATCGTGGCGGCGGACGGCAGAAGCGTGATCTTCAGCGGCTCCGGCTGCCACGCCTGGGCGGGCGGAATCGCGGCGGCCGACGTGGCAATTCAGGGCAACATCCTGACCGGACCGGAGGTGGTGGAGGCCATGCACGAGATCTGGCAGTCGACGGCGGGTCAGCCGCTGCCGCGCCGCCTGCTGGCCGCATTGCGGGCCGGGGACGACGCGGGCGGCGACAGGCGGGGCCGCCAGTCCGCCACGCTGCTGTGTGCCGGGCCGGGCCGGGGCTATGGGGGCCTGACCGACGACTGGGTCAACCTGCGCGCCGACGATCACGCTGATCCCTGCACCGAGCTGGAGCGGCTGCTGGACACCTTCGATCTGCTGTTCGGCAGGCCCACGGAGACGCGTGAGCTGAACGAGGGCGAGCTGAAGTGGCTGCGCGCCCTGCTGATCCGCCAGGGCCACGCCGCTTCGCTGCCCGCTGGCCCCTGGGACGCCGACACCGAGGCCGCCGCGTGGGCGCTGTACGGCACCGAGAATCTGGAAGAACGGTGGGTGGGTGGCGGCCACTTCGATCCGGCGGCGCTGGCGTACCTGCGGGGCCACTTCGGAGATCACCCCGGACATTGAGCGTGAGCACACCGGGCCGGCGCCGGCCCGCCGCACCGCCGCCCCGGCCCCATCTGCTCTAGACTCCCCGCATGCGCCTTTCGGCCACCGATGTGTACGCCTTTCAGGCCCTGGGTTTCCTGGGGACGCAGGACGCCGGACGCTGGGTGTCCAGCGAGGAGATCAGCGAGGCCACCGGCGTTCACCGCCCGTATCTGGTCCGGATTCTGGCGGTGCTGGGCAACAAGGGGGTGGTGAAGAGCAAGAAGGGCATCGGCGGCGGCTACGCGCTGGCCCGCAAGCCGGGGCTGATCAGCCTGTGCGAGGTCGTGCGCGCCGTCGACGGCCCGGTGGCACCTCTGTCGTGCATCAGCCTGAACTGGCACGAGCCCTGCCCCGAGGAGGGCCGCTGTCATGCCCGCGCCACCATCTACACCCGCATGCGTGACGCCATGCTGGGCGTGTTGCAGGAGTTCAGCGTGGCCGATCTGGTGACCGACGCACGCCAGGGCGTGAGCTACGGCCACTGCCTGGGGCATCTGCTCAAGCCCGGCGCGTAGCTCCGCTTCAAGCCTGGGACTGACTGTGGCTGCCTACTTCAGATAGGGGGCGAATCGGCCCAGCGTCGCCGCGTCCGGGCTGGCCGATGAGCGCACAACCTGATGGCCGCCGAAGACCAGCAGCAGGCGGCCCTCCGCGTCTGCAGAAGCGTTCAGGGTGCCCTGGCGGGCGGTGTACGGCCCGGTCAGCACCGCCTGCATGGTGTTGAGATCGAAGGCCAGCGCCGCGCCGCTCAGGGCAGGACCTTCGGCCCGGACGCCGCCGGAGGCGCTGACAAAGGCCGTTCCGACATTCAGCGTGACGCGCGGGGCGCTGAGGTTCTTGAAGCGGGCGTCGTTGTAGGTCACGTTGCCGGTGGCCGTCACGGTGGAGGACTTGAGATCGTAGGTCACCTGCGCGGCCCGCAGCGTGCCGCCCTGCTTGGTGGTCAGCACAGCGTTCTGGGCCGTCAGGGTCTTGCCGGGATTGAGGGTCATGGCGCTGGCCACCAGTTTCAGGCCGCCCTTGCTGTCGGTGGCGGTGCCGCCGCCGGGCAGTTCGGTGACGCCCGTTTCCAGGTTCAGGTTCTGCGGGCCGCGCGGCGTGACGTTCAGGCCGCCGAAGGTGACCGCCTGGCCGCCGTTAAACGGACTCAGGGTCAGCAGACCCAGCGTCGCGGCTGCCAGAAAGGAAGAGGAGGGGAGTTTCATCCTCTCACCGTAACGGCCCGCGCCTGAGCGGCGTGAGTGGGCCAGTCAGACCCGCTTCAGGTGCCGTCCGCCCGGCGTCCCGACTCTCATGCCCTCTCAACCGCGCGTAAGGATGGGGGCGTTACACTCCGGGGCAGTGATTTCCTCATCTCTACGCTCTGTCCTTTCTGTGCTGCGCCTCCGCGACGCGCGTCCCCTCCGTTTTCTGCTTCGTGTCGTGGCCCTGCTGTGGACGCTGGCGCTCCTCTCCCACGCCGCCGCCGCCCCGCGTGTGGGGGCGCACGACGGCTTCACGCGGCTGGTGTTTGACCTGCCGGGCAACTCCAGTTCCAAAGTCACGGCGGCGGGCCGCAGCGTGACCGTTAGGCTGAATGTCAAGCTCAAAACCGAGCAGGGTGCCTTGAAGGCGGCGGGCGTCACGGCCTACGCGGTATCGGGGGGAACGGTCACGGTCACGCTGGCGGGGACCAGCAGCGCCGGGAAGACCAGAGTCAGCGTGCTGCCCAGCAGCGGGGCAGCGGCGGCCCGGCTGGTGATCGACGTGCCGACCTCGGCCTCCGCGCAGGCGTCGATCAGGCCGGCAGCCACCCCAATTCGCCCTGCGTCGGTGTCCGCCGCCGTGACCCGCCCGCGCGTGGTGCTGGACGCCGGGCATGGCGGCGGCGATCCGGGCATGACCAGCCAGTGGGTCATGGAGAAGGCCGTGACGCTGGACGTGGCGCTGCGGACCCGCGCCGAACTGGTCAAACACGGCGTGGACGTGGTGATGGTCCGTACCTCTGATACAGCCCTCAGCGCCGACAAGCGCACGGATCTGGACGCCCGCTCACGGCTGGCAACCACCGGTCAGGTCAGCGCATACATCAGCATTCACGTCAACGCGGGCGGACCGTCGGCGCAGGGCATCGAGACGTATTACTTTGGGCAGCCGCTGGCGGGCAGTGACCGCAGCCGCGCCGTGCAGGAAAACGGCGGCGGCAGCGTGGGACAGGAGCTGACCCGCAAGGCCGCCAACAGCGCCCAGGGCCTGCTGGGCGACATCGTGGCGCAGGCCAAGCTGTCGTTCTCACGTCAGCTGGCTCAGACGGTGCAGGCGCGGCTGCTGCAGTACACCGGGGCCGTCAACCGGGGCGTGCAGACCGACGCTTTCTACGTGATCCGCAACCCCACCACCCCCGCCATCCTCACCGAGATCGGCTTCGGCAGCAACCCTGGCGAGGGTGCCCGGCTGGCCACCCCCGCCTACCGCGAGAAGATCGCGCAGGGGCTGGCGCGGGCCATTCTGGATTTCCTGCACACGCAGTAGGCGTCGGGGCTGGAGGCTGGGATCGGGACGCTGGCTGGGCTCAGGGCACCGGCCCGAGGTTCCGCAACTGCACCCCGTACACCCCACGGACGTCCTCGCGCCACGCCAGGACGATGTCACCGCCAGGCCGCACCGCCAGACCGGGCGAGCGGGCGTCGCGTCGGGGGTCCAGGTTCAGCGCGCCGTGGATCTGCCAGGCCCTGCCCGTCCAGCGGGCCAGATGAATCTGCCCGATTCCGGAGCGTTCCTCCACCCAGGCCAGCACGGGCTGTCCGGCCCGGTCCAGCGCCAGGGCCGGAGCGCTGGCCGAGTGGGGGCTCAGGGGCCCGCCCAGCGCCTGCCACGCCTGCCCGTCCCAGCGCGAGGCGTACAGCGCGTCCCTGCCGCTCAGGTCTTCCAGCCACGCCACGGTGGGCTGTCCCTGCCGGTCCAGTTTGAGGCGGGTGGAGGCCAGATAACGGTCCGGCGTGCGGTTGAGGCTGCCGCCCAGCGCCTCCCAGGCAGTCCCGGTCCAGCGCTTCACGAGGACGTTGCTGGCCAGCACCTCGCCCTGCAGCCACGCCACGGTCGGCTGCCCCGCCGCGTCCAGCCCCAGCGCGGGCGTGCGCGAGAAGACGCTGATCTCGTTGAAGGCCGGACTGCGGGTCCACGTTTTCGTCACCGCGTCCCAGCGGCGCACGGTCAGGCGGCTGCCGTAGGGGGTGCGCAGCGTCTCGCCCCACGCCAGCACGGGCTCGCCGTTCCGCGCTGCCACCGAGCGCGTGCGGGCCGCATACGGGAGATCGTCGCCCAGGTAGCGCGCAAACCAGTCGGTCCAGCGGCCCTCCTGGTACGCCCGGAACACCACCACGTCGTTGTCGCCGTAATTCTCGTTCCAGACCATGACCGGCGTGCCCCCGGCGTCCAGCGCCAGATCGATGTTGGAGGCCGGGCGCGGCACGTCGTAATTCAGCACGCCGCCGGGCAGGCCGCCGCGCAGCAGCTCCCAGCCGCCCCCCGCGCTGCGCCACACCCGCACCTTGCGCGATTCGTACAGGCCCTTGCCGCTGTCGGCCTGTCCCGCGTCGTTCAGCAGGGCCAGCAGCAGCGAGCCGTCGGGTGCGGCGGCCAGTTGCAGTTCACGCAGCGGGCGCGCGGCCTCGGCGGGGGGCGGGGCCAGGGGCTGCAGGGCGGCGTGGCCTCCCGCGTGGGCCCTGCCGAACAGGGCGGCGCAGCCCACAAGAAGCAGAAGCGGGGCCAGGCGGGTGGGGAGCGGGCGTCCGTGCGGCGGGGAACTGGGCATGGGGCGGCCTCCAGGTGGACAGGACTAGTCAGCATTTTCAGCACAGACTTGTCGGGTGGAGCCTGTCAGAAGGGACCTGTCAACAGGGGCCTGCACACAGGGTCCGTTTCATTGTGCGGCCCCGTGGCCACCCAGGACAATGCAGCGCACCCCCGGCCCCCCCACGCGCACTATTGTGCTGTTCATGCGCGTCGTCCTGAAACTTGGCACCAGCGTCCTGACGGCGGGGGGGGACCGCCTGAGCCGCCCTCGGCTGGTGGACCTGATGCGCGGCATGGTGGCGGCGCGGGCCGCCGGACATCAGGTGGTTCTGGTGAGCAGCGGGGCGGTGCTGGCCGGCTGGGAGGCGCTGGCCTTTCCGCCGCGTGACCGCACGCTGGCCGAGAAACAGCTGCTGGCGGCGGTGGGCCAGAGCCGCCTGATGCACCTGTACGCCACACTGGCCGAGCTGTACGGCGTGAATGTGGCGCAGGTGCTGCTGACCGCCGACGACTTCCGGGACCGCACCCGCTACCTGAACGCCCGCACCACCCTGGAGGCCTGTCTCAGCCGGGGCGTCCTGCCGATCATCAACGAGAACGACGCCGTGGCCCTGGAGCAGATCCGGGTGGGCGACAACGACACGCTGTCGGCCTTTGTGGCGAATCTGGTGGACGCGGACCTGCTGGTGATCCTGACCGACGCGCCGGGCCTGTACACGGCGGACCCGCGCACGGACCCCGATGCCACCCTGATTCCGGTGGTCGAGCGGGTGACCCCGGAGGTCTGGGCGCGGGCCGGGGGTGCGGGATCCCACCGCGGGACTGGCGGGATGCACACCAAGATCCAGGCCGCCGAAATCGCCACCCGCGCCGGCACGCCGGTGGTGGTTGCCCCCGGCGACGCGCCCGACGCGCTGGCCCGCATCGTGGGCGGCGAGGCGCTGGGCACGCGTTTTCTGGCCGCCGGCTCGCGCCTGGAAGCCCGCAAGCGCTGGATTCTGGCGGAGGTGGCCCCGGCCCGCGTGCATCTGGACGACGGCGCGGCGCGGGCCGTGACGGAGCGCGGCTCCAGCCTGCTGCCTGCCGGCATCCGGCGCGTGGAGGGCGAGTTCGTGCGCGGCCAGACCATCCGCCTGATCGCTCCTGGCGGCGCCGAGGTGGCGCGCGGACTGACGCGCTACGCCTCGGGCGATCTGGGCCGCATCGCCGGGCATCACTCGCGCGAGATCGAGGCGCTGCTGGGCTTCACCTACGGCCCGGAAGCAGTACACCGCGACGATCTGGTGCGGCTGTGACCCCGCGTCACGGATAGGGGACGGGTGGGGCCGGACAGGGCTGCCTCGGCCAGCAGCTCGCGCTCCCCTCTATACTCCCCCCTGTGCTCTGGCTGCTGCTCACCACCACCCTGCTGACCGTACCCGATCCGGCGGGGGACGCGCGTGGGGACGGCGGTTACATCCTGCCGCGCCAGCCTGCCCTGACTGCGGACGCACTGGACCTGCGGTCGTTCAGCGCCGCGCCGCAGGCGGGCGGCATGCGCTTCACGGTCAGCCTCGGGCAGATCAGCAACCCGTGGAATGCGCCGTCGGGCTTCTCGGCGGGCGTCACCGATATCTTCGTCAAGACTGGTCCCGGTGGACAGACCGCCCTGGCCGACACCGGCCTGCGGGCGCGCGGCGGCGGCTGGCAGTACCACCTGCGGGTGACCGGCTTCGGCAGCACGCTGGTGCAGGCCACGGATGAGGAGGGCGTCACGCAGTCCCTGGCTGCGCCCAGCGTGCGCATCGAGGGCACGGGGCTGGTGATCGACGCGGCGGTTCCCCCCGGCACCCACGCGTACTGGGTCACCAGCAGCGTCTACACCCCGCTGTCGGCGGGTGGGGTGCTGAAACCCACCGGCGAGAGCGGTCCCGGCAGCCTGCAGACCGGGCGGGCCGGCGCCGCCACCCCCGTCGACGTACTGGCCCCGGACGGGGACCCCCGCGCGTTTACCGACGGCACGCTGGCCCCGGTGGGGCAGACCCGGGACCGCGCCAGCCTGATTCTGGCCGGACTGGGCGGGCTGGGTCTGTTGCTGACGGTGCTGGCCACGATGGCCATCTGGCGGCGCTCATGAGCGTGAACGCCGCCTTGCCGGCGCGCCCCGCCGTCCCGGCCCCGCTGCTGATTCTGGCCGCCGCGTGTCTGTGGGGACTGCTGGGAATTTTCGGCAAGGACGTGCAGGCCGCGGGGGTGGCCCCGCTGGAGGTGGCCTTCTGGCGGGCGCTGCTGGGCGGCGCGCTGTACGCCCTGCACGCGCTGGTCACCCGCAGCCGGCTGCCGCGTGGGCGGGACCTGTGGGTCACGGCGGGATTCGGGATTGCCGGGGTCAGCATCTTTTACGGCTCCTATCAGCTGGCCGTGATGGCGGGTGGGGCCAGCCTGGCCTCGGTGCTGCTGTACACCGCTCCGGCCTTTGTGGCGCTGCTGGGCTGGGCCTTTCTGCGCGAGAAACCCGGCGGGCGCGAGTGGCTGGCGATTGCCGGAACGCTGCTGGGCATCACCCTGATCAGCCTGGGCGGCGGGCAGGGCGTGAGCGTCACGCCGCCCGCGCTGGCCTTCGGACTGACGGCGGGCTTTACCTACAGCCTGTATTACCTGTACGGCAAGGCGTTCTTCAGCCGCTACAGCACCCCGGCGCTGCTGGGCGTGGCGCTGCCGGTGGGGGCGCTGGGCCTGCTGCCCTTCGTGGCCCCGGCGGGCTTTGCGACCAAGTCGGCGGCGGCGTGGGGCGGGCTGGGAGGCATAGCGGTGCTGTCCACCTATCTGGCGTATCTGCTGTACAGCGCGGGCCTGCGCCGGCTGGACGCCACCCGCGCCAGCGTGATCGCCAGCGTGGAGCCGGTGGTGGCGGCGGGTCTGGCGGCCCTGCTGTTCGGTGAGCGGCTGGCGGCCCTGGCACTGCTGGGCGCGGCGCTGGTCATTGGCGCGGCCCTGCTGCTGAGCGTGGAGAAAAAGACGCCGGCCCGAGGCCGCTAGCGCCGCTGTTCATAGGCCGTTCGCGGTGAACTGAACCCACTGGTGGGCTGGACGTGCCCGCCACTGTTTCTGTCTCTGGCCCTGGGCGGACCGCCTGACCGCCCAGGGGAGCCCAGTCGTTCCCGGCGTCAGGGCGTCTGTCCCGGCGGGGCAGTGATGGTTACGCAAGAGCGCCGCGCTAACATGAGCAAAGACCCTTATGACCTCTCATATCCCCCCTTCCCCCCAGTGCCCACAGGCCAGTCCAGGCGTGGTCACAGCGGGGTCAGAGGCCGGGGCGCCGCCCAGCCTGCTGGCCGCACTGGCTGGGATGGTGCTGGGGCCGGTGGCGTCGGCGCGGCTGTTCCTGACGGGTCAGAAGGGGGCGTTCGCGCTGAGCGGCGCCGGGTCCGGTCTGGCCGTGCCGCTGGACCTGTGCCGACGCGCCGCCGACCTGCTGGCACAGCGGCCCGCCCCGGCGGACGCCCCGTTTGACGCCCGCAACTGGTATGCGCAGGAGCCGGAGCCGGGGGCCGCGCAGGCGCTGATCCAGGCGGTTCATCCGCAGGCGTCGGCCTGTCTGGCCGTGGCGGTGGCAGCGCAGGGCGTGACCTACGGCACGCTGCATCTGGACGTGCTGCCGCAGCATCTCCCGGCCGCGCCCGCCGGTTCGCCGGTGCCCGCGCCGCTGCTGGCACTGGCCCACGCCCAGGCGGCCCTGCTGGCGGCAGCGGTGCAGCGGCTGGACCTGCAAAGTGACCTGAACGCCGCACAGCGCGAGGTGAACCTGCTGGAACGGGCGTGGCAGGCGATGGCACACTCAGGCACCCAGAGCGAGCTGTTCGAGAGGATCACGCGGGTGGTCCAGGAGATGATGGGGGTGGAGCATGTCGCCATCGGCGTGCTAGAGGGCGATGTGCTGGTGTTGCGGGAAGGCGCCGGGCATGGCCACCGCAACACCCGCCATCCGATCAACATGGGCGTGGCTGGCCGGGTGGCCCGCAGCGGGCAGGCCGCGCTGGTGCCGGACGTGACCCAGGACCCCGATTACGTCACCGTCGTGTGCGGCGCGGTGAGTGAGATCTGCGTTCCATTGCTGGATGGCACGCGGGTGGTGGGGGTGCTGGACGTGGAGTGCGAATCGCGTGTGCTGGGAGCGCAGGACCTCCGGCCGCTGCAGACGCTGGGCAACTGGCTGGGGCAGGCCATGGAGCGCGAGCGCCTGCACGCCGATACCGAGCGGCAGCGCCGGGCGCTGGACCTGCTGCACCGCCTGCGCAGCTCGCTGGGCGGTGGGCTGGACACCGCCCAGGGCATCCAGGCCGTGACGCGGGGCCTGCGGGAGACGTTCGGGTACTCGCACGTCAGCGTATACCTGCTGGACGGAAACACGCTGACGCTGCAGGGCCAGGTGGGCTACGAAGCCGTGATCGAGCAGCTGCCGGTGGACCGTGGCGTGATGGGCCGAGCCTGCCGCACCGCGCAGGTGCAGTGGAGCCCGGACCTGCGCCAGGACCCCGACGCGGTGCTGGCCCTGCACGGCATCACCTCGGAGGTGTGCGTACCGCTGCTGCGCGATCAGCAGGTGGTGGGCGTGCTGAACGTGGAGACCTTTGGCGATTCACCGGTGCTGGGCCACTGGGACACACACCTGATCAGCTCGGTGGGCGGTTACCTGCAACAGCTGCTGGAACGCGCCTGGCTGCACGCGCAGGTCAAGGAACGCGAGGCCCGCTACCGGATGCTGGCCGAGTACACCAATGATCTGGTCTGCCTGCACCGCCCCGGCGGCAACTTCAGCTACGTCAGCCCCAGCGTCCACGCGCTGCTGGGGTATACGGCAGCGCAGCTGATAGGCACCTCGCCCGACGACCTGCTGCATCCGGACGACCGGGGCAACCTGCAACTTCTCGGTCAGAATCCGGGGCCGCCCACGCTGCTCAGGCTGCGTCACCAGGCGGGCCACTACCTGCACATGGAGGTCAGCGTCAGCCGCATCGAGGGTACGGGCCTGACCCGCGAGGCCGCCGACGGGCCGGGCCGCTACCAGTACCTGTCCTCGTCGCGGGACGTCACGGCCCGGCAGCAGGCCGAGGCGCGGCTGCAGTGGGCCGCCACCCACGACTCGCTGACCCGGCTGTCCAACCGCGACCGCCTGTACAGCGCGCTGGAAGAGCAGATGGCGCTGGCCCGCCGCAGCGGACAGCCGGACTACGCGGTGCTGTACCTGGACATGGACCGCTTCAAGGTCATCAACGACAGCCTGGGACACACTGCCGGCGACGAGCTGCTGCAGGCCTTTGCCCGGCGCCTGAAGGCCTGCATGGACGGCGCACTGGTGGCCCGGCTGGGCGGCGACGAGTTCGCCGTGCTGATGTGCGGGCTGCCGCCGGGTGACCTGTCACGGGTGGAGGCCGCCGCCGCCCGCCTTCAGGCCCGGCTGATCGCGCCGTTCACGGTGCAGGGCCGTTCGGTCCAGGTCAGCGTCAGCATCGGCGTCGCGCCGGGCGAGCTGCACCACCGGGCGCCCGCCGACATCCTGCGCGACGCGGACCTGAGCATGTACCGCGCCAAGCGTGACCCGTCCCGCCCGGTGATGGTGTTCCGGCCCGAGATGCACGTTGCGGCGCTGCGTCAGTTACAGATCGAGGCTGACCTGCCGCAGGCGGCCCGGCGCGGCCAGATGCGGCTAGTGTACCAGCCTATCGTGGATCTCCAGAGCGGCGTGGTCGGCGGCTACGAGGCGCTGCTACGCTGGCAACACCCGCAGCTGGGAACAGTCTCGCCGGGCGAGTTCGTGCCGCTGGCCGAGGAGCTGGAGATGATCTCGGACCTGGGCAGCTTCGTGCTGGAAGAGGCCTGCCGCACCTTCCAGTCGGTGTCCGGGGGCGTCACGGCCGGGCCGGATGCCCCTGCGGCCCCGGCGCTGCAGGTCAACGTGTCCACCCGGCAGTTTCTGCGCCCCGGCTTCGCCCAGGTGGTGTGCCGGATTCTGGATGCGACCGGCTTTCCTGCCTCACGCCTGCACCTGGAAATCACCGAGAGTGCCCTGATTCTGGATCTCGACGAGGCCGCCCGCACCCTGACCGAACTGCGCGCCCTGGGGGTCCGGATTCACATCGACGACTTCGGCACCGGGCACTCCAGCCTGGCGTTCCTGCACCGCTTTCCGGTGGACGGCCTGAAGATCGACCGCGCCTTTATCGCCCGGCTGGGCGAGGACCAGGTCAGTGTCAAGCTGGTGGAGACGGTCCTGCTGCTGGCCCGCACCCTGGAGGTGGAGGTGATCGCCGAGGGCATCGAGACGCGGATGCAGCGCGATCACCTGACCCGTATGGGCTGCCGCTGGGGCCAGGGCTACCTGTTCTCCCGGCCACTGGAACGCGCCGACACGCTGGCGCTGCTGCAGGCCGACTGCGGCGCGCTGGCCGGACCCTACGGCTGAGCCTGCCAGGGGTGCGGGACTGACCTTTGAGTGCCGATTCCTGGCCGCTACCGTGCCTTCAGGTCGAAGTCCCACTCGAAGGAGCGGCCCCAGGGCAGAGCAGCGTCCTTCAGCACGTACTCGTTGCCGAGCCGCAGCGGAAAGTAACCCTGCGCCAGCCTCAGCAGTGCGGCCTGGCCCTGCGGCGTGTCCAGGTCTTGTTCGGGCACGGCCCGGCGAAGGGCGGCGCGCAGTTCGGTGCTGTAGATCACGTCGTTGGCGTACTCGCGGGCCAGCAGGGCGTCCTGGCGCCGCGGATCGGCCCCGTTCAGGCCCAGCTTGGCGTGGGCCAGCGCCGCGCCGAGGTTGTTGCCGGGCGTGCCCCACGCGGCCAGCGCCCGCAGGTTGGCGTGCTGGCGCAGCGTGGCCAGATCGGCCCACAGCCGCGAGTTGCCCAGGTTGACCTTCTCAACGTCCGCCACCGCCACCGGCCCGCGCCGCAGCAGGGCACTGACGCGCAGGGCGGCTGTGCGGGGATCGCCGCCGTTGAACACGTAAAGGGTCAGGTCGGCGGCGTCTTGCGTGACGGTAAAGCCGCTGCCCGCCGCGTGGTTGGCCGCGCTCTGGGTCAGCGGAATGCCCTCGTAGCGGATGACCTTGGTGGCGGCCACCGCGTCGCTGTATTCCACCCGCACGGTTCTGGGCTGCGGGGCCAGCGCGCGGGCCACCAGCATGGACAGGACCTCGTCCGCGCCGGGGTAGACGCGCACGTTCGTCAGGCCCCGATCGGCCGCCTCCCTGGCCAGTGCCGTGCCCTCCGCCGGGGCCGGGCTGCCGGGCAGGGCGTCGTCCCAGGTCACGTGCAGCTCGGCAAAGACGCCGGCCTCCGCCCAGTCCAGCATGGCCCGCACCACCGCCAGATTGCGCGTCCGGTCCGTGGCGTCCGGCTCGCGCGGCAGCGTGATGAAGGCGTACACAGGCTGACGGGTGCGGGCGTGCCATTCGCGCAGCGGCTTCAGCCGGGCCAGCGCCTGCTCTGCCGTCAGCGGACTGCGGCGCGACTGCACCAGCCCGCCGTAGGCCAGGGCGTCCAGCGAGGCGATCAGCGGACCGTCGGTGGGTTGACTGCCCAGCCACGCGGCCAGCAGCGCCGGGTTGGCCTCCTGCGCCGCGGTGCCCAGCAGCAGCGCGGGCGGAACGTGGGGCGTGCCGCCGCCCAGGCCCGCGATCAGGGCCGGCAGCACCCGCGTCGCGGGCCGTGAATCCAGCGGCAGCAGAATCTGCGCCCCAGCGTGGGCGCTGATGAGCAGGGACAGCAGGAGGGCAGGGCGCAACATGGAGGCCAGGGTAAGGGCGCGGGATGAGAGGGGCGGCAGGGGTCAGAAGGATGGTACGTGCGGCCCTGCCTCCTGGCCGGCGGCCTCCCGTCTCCCACACCTCCGCCGCGCGTACCATCTCCCCCGGCATCCGGGCGGTAGCCTGCGGGCGATGAACTGGACGGATTTGTGGGGACTGGCGTGGCGCGGGCTGACGCGGCGGCGGGTGCGGACCGGCCTGACCGCGCTGGGCATCACGGTGGCGGTGGCCAGCATGGTGATTTTCCTGTCGCTGGGCGAGGGCATCCGCAAGGTGTTCGTGGAGCAGCTCGGCGGCATCGGGCCGGACATTCAGGTGAGCCTCAGCGGCTTCACGCAGGGGTTTGCGCCGCAGCCCAACCTGCCCGACAAGGCGGTGACCGACATTCAGGCGCTGGCCCCGGAACTGGGCATCAAGACCGTGACCCCGGTGGTCATGACCATTCGCGGCAGCCTGGACGTAACGCAGAGCGTCGTACTCTACGGTCTGCCTGCCGCGCAGGGCATCGGGGCGGTGTTTCCCAACTCCAGTGCGGCGCAGGGCCGCGCCTTCACGCCTGCCGACGAGGGCCAGGGGGTGGCGGTGCTGGGGGCCAAGGCCGCGCAGAATCTGAACCTGGGGGTGGGCAGTACCCTCAACCTCAACCGCCGCAACCGGGCCGAGGTGGTGGGCGTGCTGGCCCCCGAATCCGGGCTGGTGGACAATTTCATCTTCCTGCCGCTGTCCACCCTGCAAAGGTCCGAGGGGGCCGAGGGCCGGGTGTCGCTGGTGGCGGTCAAGCTGGACAATCCCCGTCAGGCGCGTGAGGTGGCCACCACGCTCTCGGAGCGCCTGGATCTGGAAGCGTCCACCCAGTCGGACTTCCTGAGCTTCGTGGAGCGGGCGCTGAAGATCAGCGACGCGGTCAGATTTGGCATCTCGCTGATCTCGCTGATCGTGGGCGGGCTGGCGGTGGCGAACACGGTGATGATGGGCGTCTTCGAGCGCACCCGCGAGTTCGGCACGCTGCGGGCCATCGGGGCGCGGCCCGGCTTCGTGCGGGCGCTGGTCCTGAGCGAGTCGCTGCTGCTGTCACTGGTGGGCGGCGTGGGCGGCGTCCTGGTGGGGCTGGTGGGCATCTGGGGTGTCAACCTGTATACCCAGCGGCTGGCGGGCATCGACGCCGCCGCGCTGACGCCCCGGCTGGTGCTGCTGGCGCTGGGCATCAGCCTGTTTCTGGGTCTGGTGTCGGGCCTGCTGCCTGCCCGCACCGCCAGCCGCCTGAACATCACCGAAGCGCTGGGGAGGGTGTAATGACTGTTGTTCCCAGAGAAGAAGCCGGGGGTCAGAGGGCCGGCACGCCGCCCCTGCACGTCGAGAACCTGTCGCGGGTGTACTCCAGCGGCGAGGGGCAGGTGCAGGCGCTGGCCCCCTTCACGCACACCTTTCCCCCCGGGATGACGGCGGTGGTGGGGCCGTCGGGCAGCGGCAAGAGCACGCTGCTAAATCTGCTGGCGGGCTTCGACACGCCCAGCACCGGGCACGTTGCGGTGGGTGACGTGAACCTGACCACCCTGTCGGAGCCGGCGCGGGCTGACTTCCGGCTGGCGCACTACGGCTTCGTGTTCCAGAACCACAATCTGGTCAGCATCCTCAGCGCGCAGGAGAACGTGGAGTTTCCGCTGACGCTGGCGGGCCTGCCACCGAAGGAACGCCGGGCGCGGGCGCGGGAGCTGCTGGCGCTGGTCGGGCTGGAGGGCCGCGCCGGGCACCTGCCCAACCAGCTGTCGGGCGGCGAGGCCCAGCGCGTCGCCATCGCCCGCGCCCTGGCACGTGACCCCGGCATCCTGCTGGCCGACGAGCCGACGGGAAACCTGGACAGCAAGACCGGTGAGCTGGTGCTCTCCCTGCTGACCGGTCTTGCTGTCCAGGGCCGCCGCGTGGTGCTGATCACGCATGACCTGGACGTGGCAGCCCTGGCCCAGCACCGCCTGAGCGTGCGCGACGGCGTGGTGACCGCAGGTTAGGATGGCGGCATGACCTTTTCCAGCCGCCTTCAGCGCTTCCGCCGACGGGGCGGCGCTTTCGTCGCCGCGCAGTTCGTTCTGATGGCGCTGGTGGCCGGGGGCGGGCGGCGGCACAACCGCGTGGGCGCCGTCCAGAGGGCGGCGGGGCTGGTCCTGCTGGGCCTGGGCGGCGCGGTCATGGTGGGCAGCGGACGCACGCTGGGCCGCAACCTCAGTGCCCTGCCGGAGCCGCCTGACACGGCGCAGCTGGTCACGTCCGGGCTGTACGGTCAGGTGCGCCACCCGATCTACAGCGGCATTCTGGCGCTGGGACTGGGCTGGGCGCTGCTGCGGGGCAGTGCCAGCGCTCTGGGCTGGACGGCGGCCCTGGCCGCACTGTTTCACTTCAAATCTGCCCGCGAGGAATCGGCATTGCTGGCCCGTTTTCCAGGCTACGCCGCGTACCGCAGGCGGACGAAACGGTTTGTACCTGGAGTGATCTAGCGCAGTTCCGGCGTCCCCGTTCCTGGCCCCAGCAGCGGCAGGGGGCGCGGCGGGGCCACGTACTGTCGCCGTGCGGGCACGCCCACGAACTCCAGTTCCGGGTAGCGCAGGGCGGTGAGTGCTCCGCCGAAGGCGCAGCCGGTGTCGATGTCCACCGTGCGGTTGATCCAGACCGGGGCGGCGACGGGGGTATGGCCGTACACCACCAGCGCCGGACCGCTGTACCCGGCGGCCCAGTCGCGGCGCACAGGCAGCCCCAGGGCGTCGTAGGTGCCGTCCACATCGCCGTACAGCGCGAAGCTGCGCACCCGGCCAGACGTGCGGCCGTGGTACTGCGCCGGCAGGCCAGCGTGCGCCGCCACCACCCGGCCGCCGTCCAGCACCAGATGGCTGGGCAGGCGGCCGATAAAAGCGCGGGCCTCGCTCCCAAACGCCTCGCCCGCCGCGTCGATTTCGGCCAGGGTCACGTCCAGACCGTGGGTGGCCTTCACCGCCTTGCCGTCCAGCGCGCGGACCAGCTTCTCGTCGTGGTTGCCCGGCACGCACAGCGCCGCGCCCGACGCCGCCATGCCCATCACCAGCCGCAATACGCCTGCGCTGTCCGGCCCCCGGTCGGTCAGGTCACCCAGAAAGACGGCGGTGCGGCCCGCCGGAGGGGTGACCTCCAGCCCGTTAACGGCGTAACCGAGGCTCTCCAGCAGTTCCAGCAGCTCCGGCAGGCAGCCATGCACGTCGCCGATAAAGTCGAAGGGGCCGGGCAGGTCGCGGCGGTCCGGGGGCAGCGGCACGCGCACCACCTGGGCAGCGTCGATTTCGGCCAGCGAACGCAGCACGTGAACGTGGCGGAACCCCTCCTTGTGCAGGCCGCCCAGCGTGCGGCGCAACTCGCCGAAACCGGGCAGGACGGCGCAAACGTCGCGGCCCAGCCGCGCGGCCCGCTGCTCCAGCACCTGCCGGGGCAGATCCAGGACAATGGCGGCGGCGGGCAGGTCGTGGGCGCGGGCGGTCTCCAGCACGCGCCGCCGCTCGTCCGGGCGGGTCAGCGGGGCGTCGATCACGGTCAGCTCGCCCTGCGAGAGCCGGCGCTCCAGCTCCGGCGCGAAATCGCCCGACACCAGCTCGGCGGCCTGAAAATGCCGGGCGGCAAAGCTGCTTCGTCCGGCGCCGGGCGCGCCGATCAGGGCGACGGCGGCGGGCGAGGGCAGGGAAAGAAGAAGGGGCTCGGTCATGGGCGGCGGCTCAGGACGTGATGTTGGCACATCGGCGCGGGCACTGTTCCGGCCCCGTCCGGAATGGAGGACGCACGGGCGCGTAAGCTGAGCCGCATGAGGTCCCGTTGAGCGGTGTGGTCTGGCTGGCCCTGGACGGCGTGGGGCATCCGGCGGACGCGCCGTCCGGCAGCGTGTGGGAGCAGGAGTTGCCCGCGCTGCGCCCGCTGATCGAGGCTGGACTCGCCCTGGACGCCACCCTGGGCGTGCCGGGCCTGCCGCAGTCCGGGACCGGGCAAAGCTGCTGGCTGACCGGCACCGACGCGGTCCGGTACATGGGCGAGCATTTCGGGCCGCATCCGGGGCCGACGCTGCAGCGGCTGTTGCGGCAGTCCAGTCTGCCGGTGCGTCTGGCCCAGGCCGGGGGGCGGGCGGCGCTGGCCAACCACTATGTCCCGCAGTATCTGCAGGCCCAGGCCCGCCGACCCCGCATGGGGTGCTTTCCCTTCTCGTTCACGGCGGCGGGCTGGCCCCTCAATCCGCCCGGCCTGCCCGCGCTGGGGGCGACACTGGGTCTGGGTTACCGTGAACCCTTTACCGCCGTCCAGGCGCTGGCCGAGGTCTCACGGCTGGGGCAGACGCTGGCGGGGGCGGCCCACGGGCACGACCTGATTGTGGCCGATCTGTGGTTTGGCGACTTACTGGGCCACCTGGGACGTGCGGATGGCGCGGCGGCCGAGGCCCACGCGGCGGCCTTTGCCTACCTGGCCCGCGTGGACGCGCTGCTGCAGGGCCTGCTGGACGCGGGGGCGCGGGTGGTGCTCAGCAGCGATCACGGCAACCTGGAGGATCTGACCACCAAATCGCACACCGTCGCCCGCGTGCCCTTCGCGGGCGAGGGGGTGGAGCTGGGCGCGGCCACCACGGTGGCCGAGGCCGGACGGATCATGGCCGGGTGGTTCGGGTTGACCCCCGTGGACGACGTGTCCTCCGGCCCAGCCCTCCCCTGACCTGAAAGTTATCCACAATTTTATCCACAGGACTTGTGGACAGACTGTGGATAACCAGGGGGGCGTGCCAGTCGGAAATACGCGCTTTCGCTGTCCTGTGCGCGGTGCAGGGTCTCTGGGCCAATGTTTCACGGCACGCAGAGTTATCCACAGCCCCCCGTTTCACTGTGGATAACTCAGGCGCTGGCCCCCCGCACGGCTGCAATGAAGTCGGCTACTTTCGCCGGATCCTTCACGCCAGGACGGGCTTCCAGGTGGCTCACCGCGTCCACCCCGGCAGGCCGCAGCACCCGGATCGCCCCGGCCACGTTCCACGGCCCCAGACCCCCGGCCAGCCACGTGCCGGGGGGAAAGGTGTCTTGCAGGCGGTCCCAGTCCAGCGGTACACCGCCCCCCGGCTGCGGCGCGTCCAGCATCAGGGTCACGCCCGGCACAGCCTGCCACAGGGGGCCTTCGGCCGCCAGATCGGCTGGGCGCAACACGCGCAGGACCGGGTAGAAGTCGGCCACCGCGCGCACAAAGCCCCCGGAGAGGGGGCCGTGAAGTTGCACCGCCGACACCCGCGCCGCTTCCGACAGCCGCAGCACCTCATCCAGATTCTGGTCCAGAAAGACGCCCACCCGCGCCACTGTCGGCCCCACGCCCAGACCCGCCTCGCGCGCCACAGCGGCAGATACCCGCCGCTTGCTGATGGGAGCGAAGATAAAGCCCAGGGCGTCCGCGCCCGCCTGCGCCGCGTGCACGGCGTCCTGAATGGAAGTGGTGCCGCAGATCTTGATCCGGGGGGTGGGGTCAGACATCGCGGGCCTCCAGCGCCTCCAGCCGGGCTTCCAGTTCACGGTTCCTCTGGAGCAGTGCCAGCAGCAGCAGGGCGTAATGGTCATACAGTTTGGGGCGTTCCATGCGGAACTCGCCTGCCATCCAGCCGTTCAGCAGTCGCTCGGCCTCGCGCAGCACCTCGCCCGCGGGCACGTCGCGGTAGTTGCGCTGGCCGATGATCTCGCGGGCGAAGTTCAGTTCACGTTCGGGATCGCTCATGCCTCCCATTCTGCCGTGCCTGTGCTTATGCCTGTGCTGAGACATGTGTCCGGGCCAGTCGGCGGATGCGCGGCCACGCGGCGGCGTGGAAGGCTGGCGACCACAGCCTCCTTCGCGCCGCTTGCTGAGCTCCGCGCCGTGTCTGGTGACGCCCTGATGGTGAGCGAACTGTTCCGGGCGCTGGGCTACGTGGACGGCATTCAGCCCGCCGTGGGGGACAAGACCGAATGGCACGCCGCACATCTGGGGCAGCTGCGGCGGTTGGTGAAAGAAAAAGAGAGCCAGGCAGCCTCGCCGCTCAGTTCGCTTCCACCCGCGTTTCCACCGTGATCTCGCTGTTCAGGCTGGCGGCCACCGAGCAGTACTTCTCATGACTGAGGTGCGCGGCGCGGTCCAGCGCCTCGGCGGTGATGCCCTCGCCGGTGACGATGTGCCGCACGGTGATGTGGGTGTAGCGCTTGGGGTCCGTGTCGGCCCGCTGGCCCTCGACCTCAATGCGGTAACTTGCCAGCGGCGTGCGGCGTTTTTTCATCACTTCCACCACGTCGTAGGCGGTGCAGGTGGCCAGTGCGCCCAGCAACGCCTCCATCGGGGAGACGCCGACCTTGGTGGCGCTGTTGTCGATCAGCAGCTGGTGGCCGCTCTCGCTGACGCCCAGGTAGCGCTGCTCGCCCAGCCACGTGACGTTCAGGGTTTTCATGTTGGCAGCAGTCATGCCCTCAGGCTAGAGCATCGGCGGGTGTGGAGGCCAGGGCTGCCCACATTCCAGGCGCCTGAAGGGGCCGGGACGGGCAGGCGCGGCACCAGACCGCGCACGCCCAGCGTCGCCACGTTGGCCCGAGCCCACGCCGCGCGAACAGTTTGAGCATGCTCTTACACGCCGGTCCAGAACGAACCGGGGCAGTGGGAGGCGGGACTACAGCAGCCGCTCCCCCGGCGATGTTGGGCGGATCAAGGGGTGTGTTCGGGCTGGCACTGCGGGCAGATGCCGATAAATTCCAGCCGCACGTCCGTGACCTGAAACCCGGCAGGCAGGCCGGCGGCGGACAGCTGGGGCAACCCGCCCGCGTCCACGTCGAAAATCGCGCCGCAGCCCCGGCACACCGCGTGGTGGTGGTCCTCGCCGGCGCGTTTGTAGTCGTAGCGGGTGGCCTGCCCGGCCCGCTCCAGCGTGACCACCACGCCGTCGCGGACCAGGGTATCCAGCGTGCGGTACACCGTGCCCAGACTTACGCTGGGCAGGTTCTGGCGCACCTGGGTGTGGATCCAGGCCGCGTCCGGGTGAGACCGCGCCGCCCGCAGCACCTCGATCACTGCTGCCCGCTGCTTGGTCTGCCGCACCATCGTCATGAACCCAGTCTAGCAAAGGCACCTCGGACACGAATGGGAGGTGGGCGAGGTTGCCTGATCGCTGCGGCCTGGGCTGCCGCCCCGGACGCGGCCCCTTGCTTTTCGTTCACCCCAACCCGTAGAACACTGAACGAGATGCCGTCCCCGTCCAATCCTGACCGCCTGCTGCCCCTCCTGACTGACATCCCCCAGTCCGGGGAGGTGCTGGCGGCGCGGCTGGGCCTGGGGCGCGTCACGGTCAACACCCTGGCCCACCGGCTGCTGGAAGACGGCCTGCCGCTGCACATCACCCGCGCCGGCTACGCCCTGGCCCCCGGCACCCCCGCGCCGGAACTGGTGCGCCGGGACGGCGTGCTGGGCGCGGCCCTGCGTTATCTGGGCACGGTGGGCAGCACGCAGGACGCGGCGCGGGCCTGGGCCGACGACCCAGCGGACCCGGCCCCGCACGGCGCGGTGGTGGTGGCCGAGCGGCAGACCGGGGGGCGCGGGCGCCGGGGGCGGGCCTGGACCCCCACCCCCGGCGCCCTGACCTTCAGCGTGCTGCTGCGCGGCGCAGAGGAGGGGGGCGCGGCCCCGCTGACCCTGCCAGAACTGGCCCTGATGCCGCTGGCGGCGGGCGTGGCGGTGCAGGCGGCCTGCGGCGTCGGCGGCCTGAAATGGCCCAACGACCTGCTGGCCCCCGATGGCCGCAAACTGGCGGGCATCCTGCTGGAGGCCGATCTGCGCGGCGAGGAAGCCCGTCGCGCGGTTCTGGGCATCGGCCTGAACGTGTCGGGTGCCCCGGTGGGGGCAGCCCACCTGAACGAACTGCGCCCCGGCGTGGGCCGCGCACAGGTGCTGGGGGACATTCTCACGCAGCTGGAGCGCTGGCTGCGCGCCCCGCCTGCTGAGATTCTGGAGGCGTGGGCACAGGTCAGCGTGACCCTGGGCCGCCCGGTGCGTGTGCAGACCCCACGCGGCCCGCTGGAAGGTGTGGCCGAACGGCTGGACGGGGGCGGCAGCCTGATCGTCCAGACTGCGGAGGGTCCGCACACCGTCAGTGCCGGGGACGTGGAACTGATTGGTGCACTGGACGGTGGCCCCGCCCCGTGAACTTCTTTTCCCCCGTCCGTATTCCACTCGTCCCCCCATCCCCAAGGAGAATCCATGACCCAGCTCACCCATCCCACCCTGGCCCGCACCCTGGCCCCCGCCTCCGGCCTGACCCGTGACCTGCTGCTCATTGCAGGCGGCGCGGCCCTGATCGCGCTGCTGGCGCAGGCTGAACTGCCACTCAAGCCGGTGCCAGTCACCCTGCAAACCCTGGGCGTGCTGCTGGTCGGCGCGGCGCTGGGCTGGAAACGGGCCTTCGCGGCGCTGGCGCTGTATCTGGCCGCGGGCGCGGTGGGTCTGCCGGTGTTCGCGGGGGGCGTGGGCAGCGTTGCCAAATTCGCCGGCCCCACCGGCGGCTTCCTGCTGGCCTTTCCCCTCGCCGCCGCGCTGGTGGGCTTCCTGGTGGAACGCTTCGCGCTGGACCGCCGCCCGCTGGGCACCGTGCTGGCCATGCTGGCGGGCAGCGCCGTGATCTACGCGCTGGGCCTGCTGTGGCTGGGGGCCGTGACCGGCCTGAGCGGTCAGCCGCTGCTGGGTGCGGGCCTCCTGCCCTTCCTGCCCGGCGACGCGCTGAAGCTGGGGCTGGCGGCGACGCTGCTGCCGGGAGCCTGGGCGCTGGTGGGCCGCCGCTAGCCCGCGAACGGTCCTTCCTGCTCTGCCAGTTCTTGTTCGAGGTGCGCTGCCGCAGCTGTATTGCTCTGGTGGCGCTTCTCTTTTTGGTCCCGGGCGTGCCGAGGAGAAAGGCGGCCACTGCTGCCGCCCCCGGCCTGCCCCGCGCGGCGCCCCCCGCCCCACCCGCCCGCGCTATGCTGCGCCGCAGTCATGACTGAACGTAAGCCGCTGGTGTCGCTGGGCGACCTGAACTGGGATGTGCTGGCCAAGCCCGACACCATGCTGCTCTCGGGCGGCGACACCACCGGGCGGCTGGAGCTGTCGGGCGGCGGCAGCGCGGCCAACCTGGCAGTGTGGGCGCGGCGCTGCGGCTGCCCCAGCGTCTTTGTAGGCAAGATTGGTCGCGACCGCTTCGGCGAGCTGGCCACCGCCGAGCTTCAGGCCGAGGGCGTGGAAACCGAGTTGATTCTCAGCAGCGAGCATCCCACCGGGGTGGTGCTGGCCCTGATCGACCGCCGGGGCCAGCGCGCCATGCTGACCGGGCAGGGCGCCGACTGGGAGCTGCTGCCGGATGAACTGCCGGAAGGCGTGTTGCGCTCGGCCGGACACCTGCACCTGACTGCCTGGAGCCTGTTCCGTGACCCGCCGCGTTCGGCGGCGCTGGCGGCAGCCCGGCTGGCCAAGTCCTCGGTGACGGGGGAGGGCAACGCCACCCTCAGCCTGGACCCTGGCAGCTTTCAGATGATTCAGCAGATGGGCCGCGAGAACTTTCTGGACATCGTGGACCACGTGCCCTTCGATCTGCTGTTTCCCAACGACGACGAGGCCCGCGCCATGAGCGGCTGCCCCGATTCAGGCGACGCCCTGAGCTGGCTGCGTGGGCGCTACCCGCACGCGCTGGTGGTCCTGAAGATGGACGCCGACGGCGCGCTGATCGAGGGGCCGGACCAGCCCCGCGTGGCGGTGGCCGCCACCCCCGACGTCCTGACCGACGCCACCGGGGCCGGAGACGCCTTTGGCGGCGCGTTCCTGGCCGGCTGGCTGACCCACCGCGACGCGGCGCGGGCGGCGCAGCTGGCGGTCGAGGTCGGCGGCTGGGTCGTGTCGCGTTTCGGGGCCAGACCTCCGGCCGACGCGGAACTGGCCGCGCGGCTGGCGCGTCATCCGCTGGACGCCGCGTGGACCGGGACGGAGCTGACCGGGGCGGGCCTGTGACCCGGCTGCGTGGGAGCGGCCCCCCACTGTGGGCCAAGGTTCTGCTGATCCTGCTGGCACTGCTGCTGCTGGCGGCGCTGGGCGCGTTCCTGTACGTGCGGAACCTGACTGCGCCGGCGGGCGGGGGGCCGTACACCCTGGAGGTCAAACCCGGCGACACGCTGGGGGCGGTGGCACGTGAGCTGCAGGAGAAGGGAATCGTCAAGAGCGCCGACGCCCTGCGCTTCGTGATGCGCCAGAACGGCACGGCGGGCAGCCTGAAAGAGGGGATGTACGACCTGGACGGCTCACTGAGCGTGCAGGGCGTGGCCGAGAAGCTGGCGGGTCCGGCGCGCATTCCGGTGGTCAACGTGACCATTCCCGAGGGCCGGCGCATCCAGGACATTCCGGCCATCTTCAAGAAGGCGGGCTTCGACGGCGCGGCCATTCTGGCGGCCCTGAAAGACCCCAGCCTCAGCCAGTACACCGCCAGCACACAGAAGAACCTCGAGGGCTTCGTGTTCCCAGCCACCTACGAGTTCCGCCCCAAGGAAACGCCGCGCAGAATCGTGGAAAAGATGGTGGCGCGCATGAACGAGGAATTCACCCCGGAGCGCGTGGCGAAGGCCAAAGCCCTGGACCTCTCGGTGCGCGACTGGGTGATTCTGGCCAGCATGGTGCAGGCCGAGGCCGCCAATGATCTGGAAATGCCCATCGTGGCGGGCGTGTTCCTCAACCGGCTGAGAGACGGCATTGCGCTGGGCAGCGATCCCACCGTGGCCTACGGGCTGGGCAAGGATCTGCCGGAACTGGACCGCTCGGCCGGGGACTTCACCACCGACACGCCCTACAGCACCTATACCCGCATGGGCCTGCCCGCCGGACCCATCAACAACCCCGGCCAGGCGGCGCTGCAAAGTGTCCTGAACGCCAACCGCAAGCTGGCCGATGGCCGCGACGCGCTGTACTTCCTGCACGCGCCGGACGGCAAGATCTACGTGAACCACACCTACGCCGAGCATCTGCGGGACAACGCGCAGCACCGCTAACAGCTCGGCGGTCAGGACAGCGCCGGGGTCTGGGACTGTCTCAAGATCGTCTCAAGGCGCTGACTGACGCGCCGCCTACACTCTGAGACTATGCCTCCTTCCAAATTTCTCAGGCGGCGCAACGCGCTGTGGCAGCGGCTGCGTGCCCTGTCGGCCCAGGAGGCGCCCCCCGACTCCCCGGAATTTGAGGCAGCGCTTCTGGAACTGTCTGACCTGATCGGCTGGGACCGCCTGCGGGTGCTGGCCGGGCTGGGCCTGGGGGCCGGCCCCACGCCGCCGGACCGCCCATGAGCGGCCCGGAGATCATTCCCTTCGACTGGCAGCGCATCTGGCTGGGCGACGCGCCGCCGCTGTTCATGCTGGAAATCGTGTTCCGCACCGCCGTGATCTTCCTGTGGCTGCTGCTGCTGCTGCGGATGACCGGCAAACGCGGGCTGACCCAGCTGAGTGCGCTGGAACTGGTGATTGTCATCGCGCTGGGGTCAGCGGCGGGCGACCCGCTGTTCTATCCGGAGGTCCCGCTGCTGCACGCCATGCTGGCCCTGGCGTTGGTGGTGGCCTTTCAGCGGATTCTGACGCGGCTGGTGGTGCGTTCTGAACGGGTGGAGACGTTTGTGGAGGGGGTGCCGGTGGAACTGGTGCGTGACGGCGTGTTCGATCTGTCCGCGCTGCACCGCTCCAACCTCAGCCGCGACGACCTGTTCGAGCGCCTGCGTGTCGAGGGCGTCGCGCAGCTGGGCGAGATCCGCCGCGCCTACTTCGAGCAGGACGGCAACCTGACCATCTTCCGCCATAGCGGCGACGTGCCGCCCGGCCTGGCGGTGGTGCCGCCCTGGGATCTGGAACCTCCCAGCGTGCTGGACCCGGATCTGCCGCAGCAGGGGCTGGTGGCGTGCCTGGACTGCGGGCGCGTGGAGCGGGTGGGCGGCCTGCTGCCGGGCTGCGCCTGCGGGGGCACGTCGGGCTGGACGGCAGCGACAACAGACCCGCTGGCCGGCCCAGAAGGCCCGGCCCGGTTCGCGGACTCAGCATGAAAAAACCCGCCGAGTGGGGCGGGTTTTTCTTACCTTGGAGCGTTGAATCAGCTACAACCCTTGGCGACGTATAACTGGTTCAGCTTGGCAATCCGCTCGTCGGCGGCCTTCTGCACCTGATCGTTGGTGTACTCATTGGCGAGAACGCCCGGCAGGAAGAATATGGCCCAGGCGACGTTCTGTCCGCTTAAGCCACGATTCTTGCCAGCTTCCACGCGGGCAGACTGGGCGCGGGTGAGCTCGCTCTTGACTTCTGTGCAGGACAGCTCGCTATCGGGCTTCTGGGCATTGGGGTTGTAGCTCGGGGCGCAGGCGGAAAGGGCGAGGGCCGCAGTGATGGTCAGCAAGACAATTTTCTTCATGTTAATCCTCCTGTACTCATATAGCACTTAGACTCAGACCCATCATGCAGATTTGCCTGTTCGCCGGATTACCAGCGGCCCCCTCGGCCCCAGCGTGATGCCCGGCACCGGGGTGTCGTCGCCCCCCACCGCCTGTAACGGCGGCAGCTCCGCCAGCACATCCAGAATCAGCATCTGGGCCAGATGCATCCCCAGGCACAGGCGTTCGCCGCCGCCGAAGGGCAGGTAGGCCCAGGCGGGCGGCTTGCGGGTCCAGCGTTCCGGCAGAAACTGATCAGGCGCGTCCCACAGCCCTGGGTCACGGGCGGACAGGTACGGGGCGTACAGCGCCAGGGTGCCGCGCGGCAGCGTCACGCCGTTCCAGTTCAGCTCGCATTTCAGGCGGCGGCTGCCCATCCAGCCGGGTGGGTACAGGCGCAGGGTTTCCTTGAGGATCGCCGGGTGGTGTTCGGGCGCCTGCCACTGCGGGTGCCTCGCCAGATGCCACAGCGCGTAGGCCAGCGCGTGCGTGGTGGTGTCGTGCGCGGCGGCCAGGCTGACCCGCGCCTCTTCCAGTCCACCGGGAATGGGCGCGAGGACCGCCAGCAGGTCGTCTCCGCCTGCCGTCAGGCGCTGCGTGGCGAGGCGGCGCAATTCGGCGTCCACCCGCAGGAACAGCAGCGGGCGTGGCAGGGCCGGAACCGGGAAAGGTTGCCGGAGTGGGGCCAGGAAGGAGTGCAGCAGCTGCGGGTCGAAGCTGCCGCCAAAGTACGCCGCGTTCAGCAGCCGCAGCACCGCGCCGTCGGCCCAGGCCAGCGCGTCAAATTCGCCGTCCGGGATGGAAGACAGGGCGGCCTGGGTGCGTCCGCGCAAGGTTTCCAGGTGCTGCTTGCCAAAGCCCGGATTGATGGTCTGCCGCCGCCTGCGGTGCATCGGCGCGTCGGTGAGAATCACGCCACCCGCCAGATACGGCACCACCGCCGAGAACCCCCCCGCACTGCGGAAGGTGTCCAGATCGCTCAAAAGCCGTTTGTTCCACGCCGGGCTGAACCCCACCACAGACGGGATGCCCAGTCTCAAACGAAACAGGTCCGTGCCCGCCGCCCGCGCCCGCCGCGCACCGTCCTCGATCAGGGGCAAGGGGGACAGCGCCCAGTCCTGAAGGTGGCCGTTGCCGGGGCGGGTGGGGGGCTGAGGCAACTGGTCGATGCCCGATGGTCGACGGTTGATGGGGGGGTGGAGCCGCCTTGCTCTGCTTTCCCTGCCTTCCCACTGCCCTCTTACCACGGGCCACTTCCCTGCCGGTCCCAACCGACACCACCCACTGCCCACAAGTTCAGTCCCACACTTCCCCCACCCCTGGCACGTCCAGACCGCCCAGCGCATCGTAGGGCAGGCCCAGCAGCCCGCCCGCTCCATTCCAGCCGCTCAGCATGGACAGCGGCACGCCGCCGCCGGGGTGGACTGTGCCGCCCACCTGCGCCAGATTGCGAATCTGGGGCACCGTCCAGCCGGGGCGCAGGCTGCCAGTCAGGCCATGCGGGGCGCGTCCGTACAGCGCGCCGTCCTGCGAGACGCGGGCATAGTCGGCGGGGCCCAGCGGCAGCCAGTCCTCGATCTCCAGCGGAAAGCGCTGCTGAAGCAGGCCCAGCAGGAAGGCCCCGTACTCATGCGGATCGTTCTCCAGCTCCGGCCTTGCGGGCGCGTTGACCAGCAGGAAGGCACGCCTGCCGTCCAGATGCAGGTACAGCGTGGGCGAGGTGGGCAGGCGTCCAGCGCGAATGTCCTGCCACTCGCGGGCGTAGTGCTCTGGCCAGAAGATGTGGTGGGCGCGCCCCCGGTCTTCTTTGAGGCGCAGTTGCAGCGCAAAGCCGCTGACGCCGCGCGGCGTGGGTTTTTCCTGCATGCCCAGCCAGCCCAGCGTCAGGGCGCGGTCCGCCGCACTGACCCAGGCGTCGGCGGCCAGGGCGCCCCGGTCCGTGTGCGCGCCCAGCACGCGCCCGCCGTGGACCATTAGGTGCCGCACGCGCGTGTCGTACTCGAACCGCACCCCCAGGGCCACCGCCCTGTCGTGCAGCCGCTCGGCCAGCGCCAGCAGCCCGCCCTGCAGGTGCCACACGCCGTAGCCCAGTTCCACCCACGCGATGTTGTGCAGCACAGCCGGGGCGCGGTAGGGGTCGGCCCCCAGGTACGTGGCAAAACGCAGCCAGAACGGCGTCATGAACGGCCCCGAACGCACGTGGCGGGCCAGCGTCGTTCCCGGCGCGGCCCGCATGCCGCGCGTCAGGGCGTAACGGGCCAGCCGCGCACGGCCAGGCGGCGGCGCAAACAGAAACGTGGGCGCGGCGTCCAGATACATCCGGCGCGAGGTGGCCAGCAGCGCTGCGTAGCGTCTGCCCTCGGCCACCGAGAGCTGCGAGAGCGTCGGCTCCAGGCTGCCCGCCACATGCAGGGCTTCCGGGGCAAAGGTGCGGCCCCCGCTGGGTCTGGAGGCGTGCGCGTGGTAGGTGGTGGTGGGCCGCGCGGCTTCCAGTTCGGGCGCGGGCAGCGAGAGCCGCTGGTGCAGGGTGCGGAAAATCTGGGGCATGGTGACCACCGTGGGCCCGCTGGAAAAGTCCCCGTAGCCCAGCGCGGCCTTGCCGCCGGGCCGCTCCAGCGCGTCCAGCACGGTCACCTGCGCCCCGGCCTGGGCCAGCCGCAGCGCCGCCGCCAGCCCCGCGAAGCCCGCGCCGATCACCGCGACGTGTCTGGGAGGGTGCCTCAAGGCCACATGTTCCTGCTGCTCATGCCCAGAGGATAATGCGGCCGGCGGGACGCGGCCGTCACTTTGGCACGCTGATGGTACAGGCCAGGATTTCCTCGCGGCTCAGGCGACGGCCACCTTTCAGCACGCTCAGGCTGCCGCCTGCCCGAGCGGAGCGCCCGATGTCCAGCACGTACTGAAGGTCCGCTATGGTCCAGCGGTACTGCTCGTGGCCCGCGTCCGTGCGGGTGTGCGTGCCGCCCGTCAGCCGGAGGCCGGGCGTGCCGTCGCGGTTGCGGCTGGCGTAGGTGAACTTTGTGCCTTCCTCCCAGACGATGACCGTGTGTCTGGCGGTGGCCGCCAGCACGGCCGCCTGCGGGACGTAGCGGCACTGAAAACGGCCCGCTGGAACGACGTAGGCGTTGATGTGGGTCATGCGGTAGTGAGGATCGCGGGTGTTCTCAATGTTGCTGCTGTGGATGAAGTAATCGGGAGGCTGGCCCTGCCTCTGTCCGGCGGGAACCAGCGGCGTGTAGATCTGACCCGCGCCGGGATCGGGACGGCCCAGATGCCAGTGCTGGACGTTGATCTTCCCGCCCACCCACTGCGCCAGTTTTACGGCGTTGCCCGACTGGTCCGGAAGCGTGACCGCCAGCACCCGCCCCGGCGTATCGCACCAGGACTGGACCCGCTGCCAGCCGCCGATGTCGGCGTAGGACGTTGCCTGCCAGTGGGTCTGGGCCTGGGCGCCTCCGGTGAGTGTCAGCGTGAGGAGAACGACGGTACGTGTCATGCGCCCAGCGTCGGCCTGCTGGCTGAGGCGCAGCTGACCGGCAGGGTCATCGAGGGTTAATCCTCCGCTCCCGCCTGCGGGTACGTGCGTCCCTTCCACGTCACCCGCCGCCGCGCCGCCCGCAGGTACACCGGCAGCGCCAGCAGCGGCGTGATTGGCCCCAGCAGCCCTTCCAGCAGATCGGCGGGGGTGCGCCGCCCCGCGATCAGGGCCACGGCGGTGCGTTCCAGCACCCCCAGGACGCGCAGCGCCCGCGCCCCCGGCACCGGCCGCCCCAACACAGGCAGCAGCCACGGCAGCATGTACACCGCCAGATGGGCCGCTGCGCTCAGCAGCAGCAGTGGGCGCGAGTGCAGGTGGATGGGCAGCACGTTCTTGGAAAACCCGCGCACCGATTCGGGGTACGAGCGGTACATCCGCACGCCGATGGCCTCCCGTCCCAGCGCCGAGGCCACCCGGCCCCCACGGGCCTTCAGGCGGCGGGCAAGCTGGGTATCTTCCAGCAGATCTCGGCGCACCAGCGCGTAGCCCCCGGCCCGCTCCAGCGCCGCCCGGCGAAAGGCCATCACCTGTCCGTTGGCGATGGTGGCGGCGGCCTGCGGCAGCGTGATCACCGGGTACGGAAAGTACGACAGCACGGCGGCGTCCACCAGCGGCGTCAGCAGCCGCTCACCGGGGGTGCGGTTGTCCTGGCGGGGCTGCACACTTAGCAGGTCGGCGCCGCTGGCTGTCAGCTCGTGCAGCACGGCCCCCAGCGCGCCCGCGTGCCACGTCACGTCCGCATCGGTGAAGATCAGGATGTCGCCGGAGGCCAGCACGGACAGCTGCTGACAGGCCCAGGGCTTGCCGAACCAGCCGGGCGGCAGCGGCTGGCCCCGCACCACCCGCGCGCCCAGGGCAGCCGCGATGTCCCCCGTGCCGTCGCGGCTGCCGTCGTCCAGCACGATCACCTCGGCGGCCCCCTGTGCCAGCACGCCGGGCAGGGTGTGCGGCAGATTGGGGGCCTCATCGCGGGCCGGAATCAGGATGGACACACGGGGGCCACCCTCCGGGGTGGGCTGGGGATGCAGGCGCGGAAAATGCACGGCGTTGATCAGCAGCACCGCCGCCTTGCCCGCCAGCCACGCAAAGGCGAAGGTGTGGTAGGCGCGGGCGGCGGGCTTCACCGGTCCCCCGTGACCTGCGTCAGCAGGCGGGCGGGCCAGCCCACCGTGTCGCTGACGCCCGCCCGCCCAGCCATGACGCGCAGGTAGCCGGCCAGCGGCTGTTCCGGATCGCTGGCGGCGAGTTCGGCATCCAGCAGGCTCAGCTCATGGGCCAGTGCCCCGGCCAGATCGGTGGTGGCGGCCCCGATTCTCAGGTACGCCTCCGGCCATTGCCCGCCGCGCAGGGTCACCCTCAGGGCCACCGGAACCAGGGGCACGCCCGCCGTCCTGGCGATCCAGGCCGCGCCGGGGTGCAGTGTATTCAGTCCGCCGGGAGGCTGCACCGCGCCTTCGGGAAAGACCGTGACCCACGCGCCGCTGCGCGCCCTTCGCGCCGCCTCCCGTACCCGCCCCGGCTCCAGCGCGCCCACGCGTCTCAGAAAGGGAAAGCGTTCCAGTTGTCGCGCCACCGTCAGAATGCAGAAGTCCGCACCCGCGAACCACGCGACCTCGCGCATCACGTAGCCGTCCCACCACGACTGGTGGTTGGGGGCCAGCACCGCGCCGCCGGGCGGCAGCGAACCGCGCAGCCACACGCCGCCCAGCCCGGTCCGCAGGCTGCGGCGAATGCTGTGCCTCAGCACCGGCGTGGCCCACGGGGCGCGGTCAGGCACGCCTTGCCCTCACCACGCGGGCCAGCCCCAGCCCCAGCCCCATCGCCAGCAGGGTGACGGCGGCTTCCAGATACCGGCCCACCAGCACCAGACCGCCGGGGAGGAAAAAGGCCTCGATGGGGTAGGCCACGGCAAAGCTAATCTGGGTTTCCCCCCTTCGCGCCCGCAGCACTTCCGGGCCGATGCGCGTGATGACCCATGAAATCCCGGCGCCCACCGCCCACCACCCCAGGAAGTTCTGCAACGGTGCGCCCGCCCACAGCGGATTCGGGTCGCTCCACAGCCAGTAGCGCTGGGCGGTCATCAGCGGCTCCAGTCCCACGTCCCAGAGTGCGAGCAGCAGCCCGGCCAGCCACGCCCGCCCGCCGGACAGCAGCAGGCCGGACAGGGTCAGAGCGAACCAGCCCAGGGGTACCATCAGCGGCACGCCGAGGACCAGGGGATCCGGGGCAGTGGCGTAGGAATAGAGGCCGAAGGGAACGCCGGTGCGGGTGCCGATCACCTCGGCGCTCAGGCCCAGGCCGCAGGCCAGCCCGGCCATCAGCCACGAGCGGCCCCAGCCCACACGCTCGGCGGCGTAGAGGAGGGCGCCCACGAACAGCGCCGCCGTGCTTGCCAACCCCAGCACGCCGAAGCCCTCCGGCCACAGCGGTACGGGGACGTGCAACACGGCATACAGGGCAATCAGCCACATCCACGGGCACGTCTCCGAAATCAGTTGGTGTGTCCGGTCTTGAAGTGTTCTGGAGAACCCGCCGCCCAGCGCGTCGCCTGCCAGTGCCAGCAGGCCGGAGAGCGGCACGCCAGCGGCGATCAGCGCCCACCCTGCGCTCTGATCGGCCAGCACCAGCAGCGCACCCAAGAAAGCCACGCCCAGGGCGGCAAAGGCGAGGCCAGAACGAATAAGGGTGGGGGAGAGGCGGGGCAAAGTCAGGCTCCAGCGTGCTGGCGCAGGGGTGGGCTCTGTCGCAACGCCGCGAAGTCGCTGGCTGTCGCATTTGAAACGATGCACGGCAGGGCGTTTAACGGCGCCCAACCTGCCTCCAGCGCGTCGTCGCCTGCCCGCACTTCGCCGCCTGGGTGTTCGGCGGTAAAAACGCGCTCTTCCCACTCCACCACGTGGCCATCTGGGTAGGTGTGGGGATGCTGGAACACGGCCAGCGAACGCAGGACGCCGACGCTCAGGCCGGTTTCCTCGGCCAGTTCGCGCCGCGCCGTGTCCTGCAGGGTTTCACCAGATTCTGAATCTCCGCTCAGTACGTCCCATAGACCATTGTCCCCTCGCCGGATCCGCAGCACCTGTCCTTCCTTCAGGACGGCCACGCCTGCCCCCACGCGCCTCACTTCCAGCCCCGCCGCGTCAGATCCTTGACCAGCACCTGCGCGGCATTGCGGCCACTCGCGCCCATGATGCCGCCGCCGGGATGGGTGCTGGCGCCAGTCAGGTACATGCCCTTCAGGCCCGGCCATTTGTACTGGCTGGCGCGCATCCACGGGCGGAAGGAGAACATCTGGTCAAAGCTCATTTCCAGGTGCATCACGTTGCCCCGGTGCAGGCCCAGGTTGGTTTCCAGCCACTGCGGCGTCTGCACCAGCTCGCCCACAATGGTGTCGCGCGTGCCGGGGGCGTAATGCTCGAAGGCGTTCAGGATGTTCTCGCGGGCCTCGGCAGTGCGGGTTTCCCAGGTTCCAGAGGACAGCTCATACGGGTAATACTGCGCCCACAGCCACAGCGCCTCGCCGCCGGGAGGAGCCAGCGAGTCGTCCACAGCACTGAAGCTCATGGCGATCAGGGGCGGCTCACTCGTCGGTTCTCCGGCCAGATACTGCCCGTAGCCCTTCATCAGTTGCTGCTCGTTCTTGATCAGCAGGCCCAGGCCCACGCGGCTGTCAGGTTCGGTGTGGTGACGGTACTTGACTTGCTCGGACAGGGCGAGGCGCAGCACCATGCCGAAGCCGTTGCCCACGCGCACGTTGCGGGCAGAGGCAGGCACGAATTCGTCTGGCAGCGCCCCGGCGGTGGTCAGCACATGCGCCCCGGACACCACGGCGCGGGCGGTGTAGGTCTCGCCGTTCTCCAGCCGGATGCCCTGCGCCTTGCCATCTTTGACCAAGATGTCCTTGACCGGCGCGTTGACGAAGACCTCGCCGCCGTCGGCCTCAATCGCCCGCTTGAGGGCCTGGGTCAGCCCGCCGCTGCCGCCCTTGGGCCGGGCCACGCCGCCCTCGTGGTACAGCGGGTGCCACAGCAAAAACGGCGCGCTGAGGGGGTCCGTTGGCGGCGGCCCGCTCTGGGCCGCCATCCACGTCAGCGGCGCACGCACACGCTCGTCGCTGAAGTATTCCTTGGCCACCTCGCCGTAGGGCTTGAGGATGCGCGGCAGTTGCTCCATCCAGTCGCGGCCCTTGCCGGAACTGACCACCATCTTGCCCATGTCCAGGGGGCCGGGCGCGGAGTTGAACAGGTCGGCCACGCTGCGGGCAAACGGCGTCCAGTCGTCCAGAAAGCGGGTGTACGCCTCACCCTGGCCGGGGAACAGGGCTTCGAGCTCCCGCGCCGTGCGCCCCGCATCCCGGTGGATGAACCACGGGGTTTCGCCGTCGTAGGCGTGGAACATCGGATCGACTTCCAGGTAGTGCAGGCCGTGGCGGGTCAGCTCCAGCTCCCGCACCACCGGGGTCATACGGATCAGGATGTGCGCGCTGCCACCGTAGTCGAAGCGGTAGCCCGGCACCAGTTCCTCGGTGCTGACGGCCCCGCCGACGATGTGCCGCCGCTCGAACACGCCCACCTTCAGTCCAGCTTTGGCCGCGTAGGCCGCCGTCACCAGCGCGTTGTGGCCCGCCCCCATCACGATCACGTCAAAATCCGGCATGTGGATCAAGTCTGGCACGCGGCAGGCAGCACAGAGGGTTGGGAATCCGCCAATGGGCGGACCCGCTCCTGCCGGCGCAGCCTTTACCGTCCGTTGTCTGGACCCTGGCCATGAGGTTGCCCCACTGCCCTCGCCCACGATGAAAGCGACTTCAAGGGCGAGAGCCTCAGCCTGCCGCCCAGCGCCGAAGCGCCCGCGCCCTGCTGGCCACTCTTCTACGAGAGCTGCGGGAGACACGTTGCGGGGCATGCAGCTCCGGCACACGGGGGGTGAGAGAGAAGCGTAAGACGGCAGCCCCTACACTGGTCCCATGTTTGGCAACCGCCGCGTGCCCCCCCATATCGTCCTGACCTTCAGCGTGCTGCTGGGCGCGTTGTGTGGAGTGTGGGCCTTTTTCGCCGTCCGTTCGGAAAGCTGGCTGTGGGCCGCGCTGGCGCTGGCGCTGGCCGTGTGGTTCGTGGTGGACGCGGTGCGCTCTTACGGCTGGAACGAGAACAGGAAGCGTCTGGCCGCCGAGAAACAGGGCGCCGCCCGCTGAGCTACCCTTCCTCGCGCCTGAGCCAGAAGCGCATCGGCTTGGGCGTTTCCGCTGTCTCGCCCACGTCCTGCCAGTCCATGGTGGTCTGAAGGTCAGGTCGCTCCATGTAGCCCCGCGCCGACCAGAAGGCGTTCAGGGGACGGTACCCGGCGGGCCGCGCCGGATGGTCTTCCGGACGCTGCACGGCGCAGAAGGCAGTCACGCCCAGTCCCAGCCGCCGCGCGTGAGCCTCGCGTCCGTCAAAAAAGGCGTGGCCCAGGCCGCGTCCCCGGTACTGCGGCAGCAGCACGCTCTCGCCCAGGTACAGCACGTCCTCCACCCCGACTCCGGAGTGTTCAAAGGGAGCCTGAACGGCCGAGGTCTCGTGGATAAGGGGTACGGCGGTGCTGGCCCCCACCACGGCGTCTCCGTCGCGGGCCAGGAGGACCACGGCGTCCTCGGTGTCCAGATAGGTCCGCAGGTACGCTTCCTCGTAGGGCACCGTACCGTCGTACAGGTAGGGGAAGGCGCGAAACACGCCGATTCTGAGCCGCGCCAGATCCGTGACGAAGGGCCGCGCTTCCGGGCCGCTCAGGGCCGTGACCGAGACGTTCAGCCCCCCACCTGCCGGGTCCAGTCCTGAAGGTTGTAGTAGTTGGTCACGCGGGCAATCTTGCCGCCGTGAACCTCGAAAAAGGCCCCCACCGGCAGGCGGTACGTCTGGCCCCTGGCAGGGGGCAGGCCAGTGTCAGTGTGCAGGTACTCGCCGTGAATCACGAATTCGGCGGCGGCGCGCAGGCCGTCCACACTGGCCATCACGGTCAGATCACGGGCCTGCTCACGGTAGTGGGTGTCCATGTGAGCCAGAAACGCACCGAAGGCGTCCTTGCCCAGCTCGGTGCCGCCCTGGTTGATGTCATGCTGCACGTCGTCGCTCAGCAGTTCCAGCATGCCTGCCGGGTCCGCAGCGTTGAAGGCGGCGTAGTAGCGCGTAACCAGGTCGTGGGTGCTCGACTGCGGGCTGGGCGCCGTGTCAGAGGCCGGGCGGGCGGCAGGGGTCCGTGAGGTCATGTGGGTCAGAATAGGGCCAATCATGAGACGCATCCGTGGCGGGGAGCCCACAGGCCTTCATGCTGTGGCCAGCATCAGGGGAGACGGGAGAGGCCTGAGCCCACTAGGACGCCGTGTTCTGCTACTTTAGAAACAATTCAGACCGCAGCATCACGCGCCGTTGGCCTGTCCGGTCAGGTGCGTGCGTTCCAAAATGGAGGTTTCCCGCATGAAATCAATGCGTTACATCGTGACCCGTCCCTGCCTGCAAGAAGGCAGCCTGAGCATTCTTAAGTACCTCCAGTCCACCTTTCCCCAGAGTGGGCCGGCCACCTTTGTCGACGACAAGGGAGAGGAACACAGCGTGCAGGTGGACACCGAACGGGCGCGGGTGTGGGGCCTGGGCGGGCTGTACCACGCGCAGCACCTGGGCGTGAACGATGTGCTGGTGATGACCACTCTGGCCCCGGCGCGCTACCAGGTAGAGGCCATTGTCAAGCCGCATGCTCCGCCGCCCCTGCCCAGACGCGAACAGGACCGGCCCCCCGAGACGCGGCGCGTGGTGGTGTCCTCCACCGCCCACGTCCGCGAGGTGCGGATGCAGGAGGTGGCGCCAGCCCAGCAGCCCGCCGAGGCACAGCCACGTGAGGCACAGCCACGTCCGGTGCAGGCCCCCGAGCCGAGCGTGGCCGACAGCGGCGCCCAGGACGTCCGGGTGACCGAGGTGCGCGGCGCGGACAGAGCGGACAGAACCGAGCGGCCCCAGACTGAGAAGCCCGTCGAGCGGGCCAGGGCCGGATGGGGTGCGGCGGCCACGCCCAGTGCCCCACCTGCCGAGCCCACCACACCTTCACGCGCCAGTGCCGAACCGGCCGGGGCGGGCAGCCGTTCGGCGTCCGGGGCGGCCCTCGTGGCAAGTGAGACGGCGGTGCGTCCGGCGTCTGCGCCTGTGGTCAGCGATGTCGTGGTGGGCGGCGCCGTGATGGGCGGTGCGGACGCCGAGCTGGCCGAGCTGGCCCACCTGACCGGCTACCGGCTGGATGATCTGGGCGGCGGCGTCCTGCGCCTGAGGGCTGACCTGGGCGCGCACGGCTACGCGGTGCTGGTGGCCCTGGACGAGCACGCCCGGTCTGCGCCCGCCTGGAAGGAGGAAACCGGTTACCGCGTCATGCTGTGCAGCGAGGGAGAAACCCCGCAGGGGGTGGCCCGACTGACCCACGAGGCCCTGGCGGCCCTGATCGAGCACGCCCGGCTGGCCCCGCTGTCCCCGGTGGACCTGCGCGGCTACTGGAAGGCCGGGCATGTGGACCTGGAATCCGCCGCCAGCGTCGCCGAACTGGTCAGCGCGCATCTGGGGCAGCGCGGCATCTTCAGCTTCGTGCTGCTGACCCTGGCGCAGCAGCCGGCCCATAGCGTGGTCAGCGTGCCGCGTCTGGCCGAGAAGCTGGGCAGCGGCGTCAACTACGCCGAACTGGGCAGCATTCTGGAAACCCTGACCCGCGCCCCCTTCCTGGCCCTGACCCCGCTGTCGGGCGGTCAATTCCTGCTGCGAACCGATGTGGCCGATATTCTGGCCGATCTGGCCCAGTACTCCGAGGGCGTGCGCCGCCGCATTCGCACCCCGGCGGCGTCCGGCGCGGCCCGGCGCGAGGGCGTCCGCGCCTGAGCCGGCAGCCTGTCAGCCCCCACTGTTGACCCGTCACCGCGCCCCTACACTGGCGCGGTGACTGCTGTTCCGGCCTCTGTTCCCGACCTCCGCGCAGCGCTGCTGGCGTGGTTTGACGCCTCGGGCCGGGCGCTGCCGTGGCGGCTGGGGCCGGAGGGCCAGCGTGATCCCTACCGCGTGTGGGTGGCCGAGATCCTGCTGCAACAGACCCAGGTGGCGCGTGGCCTGCATTATTACGCCCGGTTCCTGACGGCCTTTCCCACCGTGCAGGCGCTGGCCGACGCCCCCCTTGAGGACGTGCTGAAGGCCTGGGAGGGCTGCGGCTACTACGCCCGCGCCCGCAACCTGCACCGGGCGGCGACACTGGTGGCCCAGCAGGGCTTCCCCACCACTTACGGCGGCTGGCTGGCGCTGCCGGGGGTGGGGCCGTACACTGCCGCCGCTGTGTCGAGTCTGGCGTGCGGCGAGGCCCGTGCCGTCAACGACGGCAATGTGCGCCGCGTGCTGGCCCGGCTGTACGGCGAGGCCCGCCCCACCGATGCGTGGATTCAGGCGCGGGCCGACGCCCTGCTGGCGCCGCAGCGCCCCGGCGCGTGGAACGAGGCGGTGATGGACCTGGGGGCCACCGTCTGCACCCCCAGGGCGCCGCGCTGTCCGGAGTGTCCGCTGGCGGCCCACTGCGCGGCGCGGGCGGGCGGCACGCCCACGGCTTTCCCTGCCCCCAAGGTCAGGACGGCGGTGCGTGGGGTGCAGGCGGTGGCCGTCCTGATCGGCGATGGGCAGGAGGCGGTGCTGGAGCGGCGGGAGGGTACCCTGCTGGGCGGCCTGATGGGCCTGCCTATGCGTGAGATCGGTCAGGACGAGACCCTACAGGCAGCGCTGGCAACGCTGTGTGCCCGCCTGGGTGCGCGTCCCGGCGAGCTGCTGGGCCAGGTATCGCACAGCATGACCCACCGCCAGATCACCCTGCACGTCTACGCCGCCGCCGCCCCTTTGCCCCAGCAGCGGGTGGCGGGCGCGGCGCTGTCCCGGCTGGATCACAAGGCGCTGGAACTGCTGCGGGCGCGGCAGGAGGGGCTGTTTGCCGCGCCGCCGCCGGAGGGCTCATCTGTTTGAGGGACTCCCGCTGCCGGACGACGCGCTACACTGCGGCGTTTATGAAGTCCAAGCTCGCCGCCGCCGCCGCCGCCCGCACCCTCCAGAAAACGCGAAGTGCGGCGCGCGGCGCGCTGCTGTGGGGCTACGAGCAGCGGCTGGCCCGCGAGGTGGGGGCGGGCGGCAAGCTGCCGCGCCATCTGGGCCTGATTCTGGACGGCAACCGCCGCTACGCGCGGGCCGGCGGCATGGGCCGCGAGATGGGGCATTCCTTCGGGGCGGACAAGGCCCACGAGGTTTTGCAGTGGTGTCTGGAACTGGGCATTCCCGCCGTGACCATCTGGGTGCTGTCCACTGACAACAGCAGCCGTGACCCCGAGGAAATCGCGCACATCCTGAGCCTGCTGGAACGTGAGGCGCTGAACCTGTCCACCGACCCCCGCATCCACGCCAACCGGGTGCGGGTGCGGGCCATCGGGCAGCACAGCAACTTTCCGGGACATGTGCTGGACGCCCTGCGTGAGCTGGAATCCAGAACCGCCCACTACGACGGCATGCGCCTGAACATCGCCGTGGGCTACGGCGGGCGTGAGGAGATCGTGGACGCGGTGAAACTGCACCTGTCGGCGCAGGCCGCCGCCGGGGTCACGCTGGAGCAGGCCACCGCCGAACTGGCCCCGGACCACATCAGCGCGCACCTGTACACCGCCGACACCCCGGACCCCGATTTCATCATCCGCACCAGCGGCGAGATCCGGCTGTCGGGTTTCATGCTGTGGCAGAGCGTGTATTCCGAGTATTACTTCTGCGACGTGTACTGGCCGGGCTTCCGCCGGGTGGATTTTCTGCGGGCGCTGCGCGACTTTCAGGGCCGGGACCGGCGGTTCGGGAAGTAGGCGGGGAGGGCGCTCCGGTCAGCCCGGCGCTCCCGCTTGGAGAGTACGCAAATCTTCCTCGCCCGGCTGTGGCCGCCGCCTACACTCTGTGCTTGTGAAAACAGCCCGCCTGAACCCCATGTTGATCCCCGTTGCCCTGCTGATTGCCACCTCTCTGGCGTCCTGCGCGCCCGCCGCGACCGAGCCGGGGTCTCGTAGCACCAGCACCGGAACTGCCGGCGCCCCGGCCCCGCGCTACGCCTTCAAGCCTGGACAGGTCTGGACCATCAGCGGCCTGGATCAGAACAGGAACACGTTCCGGAGCACAATCACCCTGACGGCCGCCGCGCCGAAGTACCGCCGTGGCGACGGCTGGTATTACGACGGTGACAACGGCTATATCAACCTGTTCGAGGTGGAACGGGGCACAAATTTTGAGGTCTGGGACGTCTCGGATTCCAGGCGGCTGGTGTTGTGTTACGTTCGCCAGTCCTACAGCGAAACCCAGGACACCTACGCGGGCATCGCGCTGGCCGGCACGCGGGAGGAGATCGACGGCCTGTTTGCCAAGCTCAGCACGGTGTACGGCGGCAGTTGCCGCGTCACCCGCAGCTGAATCCCACTTGCGCTCACGCCTCGCGCACGCCCGTGACCCAGTAGCGCACGCGCTCGGCGACGTTTTCCATGTGGTCGCCGACGCGTTCCAGACTGCGCCCCACCCGCATCAGCATCAGCGCCTTGCTGATGTTGCGCGGGTCTTCAAGCATGTAGGTGACCAGCTCGCGCTGAATCTGCTCGTACAGGTCGTCGACCTCGTCGTCCATGGTGATGGTGGTCTCGGCACGGCCCACGTCGCGGTCCGCAATGGCGGTGCGCAGGTTCTGGCTCATCTCGCCCAGACGGTCGAGCATGCGCGCCAGATTCACGTACTTCTTGAGGGCCGGGGCCTGCGCCAGTTCCGCGCCGTCCTCGGCGACGTGCACCACGTAGTCGCCCATGCGCTCGATGTCCGAGAGGCTCTTGAGAATCAGCGCCACCAGCCGCAGGTCACGGGCCACCGGCTGGTGCAGCGCAATGATCCGCAGGCACTCGGCCTCAATCCGGGCCTCCTGGGCGTCGACCTCGCGGTCCAGGGCCCGCACCTCGTCCAGGCGCTCGGTCTGCTCGCGCAGCAGCACGTCGGCAGCCACCGGCAGCATCTGCTCGACGGTGCCCAGCATGTTCAGCGCGTCGTTCAGGACGCTCCTCAGTTCGGTTTCAAGCACTTCGCGCATGGAGACTCCTGGGGTGGTTCTGGGCGCTCGGGTGGGGCGGGGCGGCGGCTCCTGGCAGGGGCCGGGCGGGCGGCAGCGTGTCGGTCACCGTTCTATCCCATTCCCCCGACCCCCGGTAGCGTGAAGCAAAAGGCGTTGCGCCCGTCAATGCGCGCTGCCCACGCCTGGCCGCCCCAGCCGTGCACGACGCTGCGGACGATGTACAGGCCCATGCCGCTGCCCTGCCCCGTGGCCCCCGCGCCGCGCGTGTGGGCCTGAAACAGGCTGTCGGTGTCGGGAATGGGCGGGCCGTGGTCCAGCACGCAGACCTCGGCCCAGGTGCCGCGGGCGGCGGTTTGAACCTCAATCTCCTGGCCCGGCGGGCCGTATTTCAGGGCATTCTCGATCAGGTTGAGCAGCACCTGCAGCAATTTGTCGGGGTCGGCCCGTACCAGATGGTCCGGGCCGAAGCTCAGGCGGGCGCCGCGCGCGATCAGTTCACTGTCCAGCAGCCGCTCGGCCCGCGCAAAGGCCTCGGCCAGCGGCAGGGTGCGGGCGCGGGTGGGCCGGAACCCCACGGCCAGGTCCTCCACCAGCCGGGCCAGCCGTCCGGTTTCCTGAAGGCCCTGGCGCACGAAATTCTGCGACAGCTCGCGCGGCATGTCGTATTCCAGTGCCTCCAGCACGCCCCTGAGGGCCGTGACCGGCGTGCGGAACTCGTGCGAGAGAACGGCGGTGGCCTCGCGCAGTTCCGCCTCGCGGCGGCGGTGTTCGGTGATGTCCTCGACGATCAGGGCCGCCGCCGCGCCGTCACGGGTGGCCGCGCATCGCAGGGTGCGTCCGCCCACCTCCAGCTCCAGCTCGCCGCCGCGCTCGGTCAGGGCCTCCAGGGTGTGCCGCCGCACCACTTCCAGCACGGGGCGGCCCGCGGCCCGCGCCTGGGTCACACCCCACAGTCGTGACGCCGCTGCATTGATCCGGGTGATCCGCCCCTGTTCGCTCAGTAGCACCGCCTGCAGCAGCGTGTCCATCCAAAAGTCAGGGACCAGGCCACCACGGTCTCCAGGCGTCATTTCGCCGCGCTCCAGGGCCGCATGCGGTAACCCTTGCCGCGCACCGTTTCCAGAAAGGCGGGCTGGCCCACCGTCTCGCCCAGGTGCGAGCGCAACTGCGTGACGTGCTGGTCCACCGTGCGCTCGCCGCCCAGGAAATCCGCGCCCCAGACCCGGTCCAGCAGCTCGGTGCGCGAGTACACGCGTCCGATGTTCTGGGTCAGAAAGGCCAGCAGATCAAACTCCCGGCGGGTCAGGTTGAGGCGCTGCCCCGCATGGCTGGCCTCCGCGCCGCCCAGATCCACCGTCAGCGGCCCGTTGGTGAGTGTCTGAGCGGTGTCCGGCTGGCTGCGCCGCAGCAGGGCGCGCACGCGGGCCACCAGTTCGGCGGCACTGAACGGCTTGGTCAGGTAGTCGTCCGCCCCGGTTTCCAGGCCCTCGACCCGCTCGGCCTCAGCGGCGCGGGCGGTGAGCATCAGCACCGGCAGGCGGCGCAGGTCCGCGTCGGCCCGCAGGCGGCGCAGGAAGCCCAGCCCGCTCTCGCCGGGCAGCATCCAGTCCAGCACCAGCGCGTCGGCACCGGCCAGGGCGTCCAGGCCGCCCGCCGTGGAATCAAGCGCCGTGACCCGCAGCCCGGCACGCTCCAGGTGAAAGCGCAGCACATCCCGCACGGTTTGCTCGTCCTCGATCACAACGACGTGGCTCATTGCCTCCATTCTGACGGGTCAGGTCAGGGCGATGTCAGGCGGTCCCGTGGCAGGGCCGGGGCCGAATGGGGTCGGAGCTTCCTTTTTTGCCCCCCTCCCTGTGCGTTACCCTGCATGGGCTGCGCGCCGGGCATGGGGCGCGGCCGTGGTCCGGGCACACAGCGCCATCCCTCTCCAGGCCGTTCTGTGAGACGCCTTCCCGGCACGTACAGGAGCCAGCTATGCAAAAGTTCTACACCTCAGAATCGGTTTCGGAAGGTCACCCGGACAAGCTTGCGGATTTCATCTCGGACAGCATTCTGGACGAGTTTCTGCGCCAGGAGCCGGGCAGCCGGGTGGCGGTGGAAACGCTGCTTACCACCGGCATGGCCGTGGTGGCCGGCGAGGTCCGCGCCGAGACCGCCCACGTCGACATCCAGAAAACCGTGCGCGAGGCGGTCAAGACCGTGGGCTACACCCGCGCCAACTACGGCTTTGATGCCGAGTACAGCGCGGTGCTGGTCTCCATTCACGAGCAGTCGCCGGAAATCGGCGCGGGCGTCGATACCTCTGAAGAGTGGCGCGAGATGACCCCCGAGCAGCAGGCGGACCCCGCCAACGCCCACAGCCGCATCGGCGCGGGCGATCAGGGGCTGATGTTCGGCTACGCCACCGACGAGACGCCGGAGCTGATGCCGCTGCCGATCTCGCTGGCGCACGCGCTGACGCGCCGCATCGCCCAGCTGCGCAAGGACGGCACGCTGACGTATCTGCGCCCCGACGCCAAGGCGCAGGTGACGGTGGTGCGCGACGGCGAGCCGCATGAGGGCGGCGCGGTGGCCGTGGACACCGTGGTGATCAGCACCCAGCACGACGAGGACGCCACCCAGGCGCAGATCCGGGCCGACATGCTCGAGCACGTGATCCGGGCGGTGATTCCGGCGGAACTGCTGAACGCCGACACCAAGTACTTCATCAATCCAAGTGGACGCTTTGTGATCGGCGGGCCACATGGCGACACTGGCCTGACCGGGCGCAAGATCATCGTGGACACCTACGGCGGGGCGGTGCCGCACGGCGGCGGGGCGTTCTCGGGCAAGGACCCCACGAAGGTGGACCGTTCGGCGGCGTACTACGCCCGCTACATCGCCAAGAATCTGGTGGCCGCCGGGCTGGCCCGCCGCGCGCTGGTGGAGGTGGCCTACGCCATTGGCCGCGCCCATCCGGTCAGCCTGCGGGTGGACACCTACGGCACCGGTACCCTGAGCGACGAGCGGCTGGCCGAGCTGATTGACGCCCACTTCGACGCCCGTCCGCAGTCGATCATCGCGCAACTGGGCCTGCAGCGCCCGATCTACGCCCAGACCGCCGCCTACGGCCACTTTGGGCGCCCGGAATTTCCCTGGGAACAGATGGACCGGGCCGAGGGGCTGCGGTTGGCGGCACAGGAGCAGGAGGAGCCGCAAACCACCGTGGTCTGACCCATCAGGGGTGCGTGGGGTTGAGTGCCCCCGGTTTGGAACTTGAGATGTCGTTCAAACACTGCGGCCACCGCCTGATCGGGGGGTGGCCGCAGTGTTGGCAGTCCCGGAGCATTTGTCCAATGAGCGGTTCAGTTCTACCTGAACGGCGTGAGCGAATTGGATGGGGGATTTGAGACTTGTAAAGCTGCGGAGCAGAGAATGGAAGCGTCAGAAGTCTCTTTTTCTGGCGCTTCCATTCGGACAGATGCTCTGGAGAGGTCTCGTCAGGGCTGGGCGCGCATGGGATCCACGGTCAGCACCGGGGCCACGGCCAGCGCCCTGACGCCGCCTTCAAGCAGGTCGTCGCGGCCCTGGGTGAGGGCGCGGATCTGTTCCTCGCCCTGGACAAACGCCTGATCAGGGGTGATGCGGGTGGGGTACGGCGTGCCGTCAGCCTTGGCGTAATTCAGGACGGTCAGTTGCAGCGCGCCCTCGCCCACCTCGAATACGCGGGTGGCGGTGTTGCCCACCCCGGCGGTGGTTTCCCCGATCACCGGGCCGCGCCCGGCGTACTGGATCTCGTAGGCAAAGAATTCACTGCACGAGGCACTGCCGCCGTCGACCAGCACCGCCAGCGGCCCGGTCCACAGTTTTGGATTGCGGACGCTCCCAGCAATGCGGCCGTCTTCCAGGCGCGTGCCACTTTGGACCAGGGTGCGGGCGTTGCCGCTGACGCTGCGGGCCACGCGGGTCAGGCTGGGCACAAAGGCGCTCACGCCGCTGTCGCACTCGAACAGGCTACCGCCCCCGTTGCCGCGCAGGTCCACGATCAGGCCCGCCGCGCCGCGCCGCTGGGCCTGCCCCACCAGATCGTGCACCGCCTGCGCCACCCCGCCGCCCGACAGGAAGGTGGGAATTCGCAGCACGGCCACCTCACCCCCCGCCGTGGTGGCCGTGGCCGCCGCCCCCGCCGGGAGGCTGGCCGGCACGTAGCTGATGCGCGGCAGGTCACGCGTGCTGCTCTCGCTGGAGGTCAGGGTCACGGTCAGGGCGGTGCCCTGCCGGGTCAGCCCCAGCACCGTGGGCCGCCCGCCCTCCTTGGCCTTCCGGAGGCCCTCGAAGGTGTAGGGAGCGCCGTTGAGGGTCAGCAGCAGGTCGCCGCGCCGCAGGCCTCCCGCCTCGGCGGCACTGCCGGGGACGACTTCGGTCACCACACGGTTCTCGCCGTCCAGCCGGGCCATCTTGACCCCGAATTGCAGCCGGTTGCCGCCGCTGGCGCTGGCCACGAACTCCTTGAAATCCTCGGGGGTCTGGAAAAAGGTGTGCTCGTCCCCCAGCGCGGTGACCTCGGCCTGAATCACCGGGTACGCCTTGCTCTCGGCACAGGTGGTGGGGGCCGGGCCGCACACCGCGTCCAGCCGCTTCTGGTACTCGGCGGTCAGCGCCGCGCGGTCCACCGTGGACAGGCCGCCGTAGTTGTTGACCAGCAGGGCGTTGACCTGATTAAAAACCAGCTGCGCCGGGGACGACGCCGTCTGCGCGCCGGTCACGCCCAGCAGCAGGACAGAGCCGAGGGCCGCCAGCCGCCCCAGACGGGCCAGGAGAGGGCTGCCGGACTGGACGCGGCGCGGTGCGGACGGGCGCGTGGGGGCGTTCATGATTGCTGTCTATTTTGCGCCCCGCAGATGGGAAAATGGTGGGCCGGAAATGCTGCCAGAGTCACGAAATCCTGCGCCTGGACGCCCAAAAGCAGGAATGGCTACAGTGCTGCTGGGGGTGATGGGGGAGGGGGATGCAGGTGGCAGGATGTCCTCAGCACAGCAACGTCTCCGGCCCCCACGCCTGCCCTAGGCCACCGGCTGCTGCTGGTACAGTTCAACGACGCGGTGCAGGAATTTCAGGCCAGGATTCAGGCTGCTGATCTGCACCCATTCGTCCAGACGGTGCGCGTTGCCGCCCCGGTACACACCGATGGCGACGGCGGGCAGGCTGTGGGGCGCGGCGGCATTGGCGTCGGTGCTGCTGGCGGCGGTTCGCAGCTCCGTCCGGATCTCGCGGGCCGCCTCGCGGATGGCGGGCAGCAGGGGACCGCTGTTCAGGTCGCCGCCGGGGCGGTCGCCCACCTGCTCGACGCGCACGGTCACGCCCGCCTCGCGTGCCCCCGCGTGCAGGGCCGCCACCGCCCGCCGGTCCAGTTCGCCCAGCACTTTGGGGTCCAGTGAACGCAGGTCCAGCAGCAGTTCGGCGCTGGCCGCGATGGAGTTGACGCTGGTGCCGCCCGACGCCATGCCCACGTTCAGGGTGGTGCGCGGCGAGGTCGCCAGCGGCAGGGCATACAGGGCGCTGATGGCCCGGCCAAGCGCGTGCAGGGCACTGGGGGCCTGGTCCCCCCAGGAGTGCCCGCCCGGCCCCAGGAAGGTGGCCCGGTAGCGCCGCACGCCCACCCCGCGCGTGACCGCGATGCCCAGGTACCCGTCCACCGCAATGAACGCTCCAAGCTGCTCGCGGTGCTGCGAGATCAGGTACTTGCTGCCGCGCAGGTCGCCCAGGCCTTCCTCGCACACGTTGGCGGCCACCCACAGAGGGCGGCGCAATATCGCCGTCTGCCCGCGCAGGTCGCGCAGCAGCGCCGTCAGGACCGCCAGGCTGGCGCTGTTGTCGCCCACGCCCGGCCCGGTCAGCCGTCCGGCGTCCTCGCGCACGGTCACGTCGGTGCCGTCCTCGAACACGGTGTCGAGGTGCGAGGCCAGCAGCAGCGCCGGGCGGCCCTCGGTGCCGGGGGGGGTAATACGTGTCAGGACGTTGCCCACCGCGTCGGTCTCGGTGGCGTAGCCCAGTTCCTGCCACAGCGCCGCAATGAGGGCGGCCCGCGCCCCCTCCTGAAAAGTGGGCGCGGGCGTCTGCGCGATTCGCGTCAGGTAAGCAAGGGGCATCGGGCGCAATTCTAGCGGCTGACTGGAAAGGGGGATAGCAGGTGGGCCAACACAGGTCCAGGAAAGCCATCACCACCGTGCTGGCCGGTGGAGGAACAGGCCCCGCCCCGCAGGTTCAGGGATTACAGCGCCCGCGTCTGAAACACCATCACCTCACTGCCCCGTTCCAGCGGGCCGCCCTGAAAACTGCCCGTGACGCGCGGCGACTCGAACCCCGCGAAGCGCAGCAGCCACTCCACCTCGTAACGGGTGTAGTAGCGCTGGGTCAGGGTGTAGTGCCGCCGGGTCAGCGCTCCGCCCGGCGCTGTGGTGTCCACGTGGTACTCGGTGGTGATGTGCTGGCGCACCCGGTCATGGCGCTGCACCAGAAAGATGTCGGTGCGGCTGCCGTCCGGCGCATGCAGGGTCTCGCCCTCGTGCCGCAGGGTGTTGGGCTTGCCGAAACGCGGCAGGTACAGGTCAAAGGCCAGTCCCCCGCCGGGTTGCAGGTGGGCGTGCAGGTTTTCCAGCGCCTGAAGCTGCTCGTTCGGGGTGTACAGGTGCATCAGCGCGTTGAACGGCGCGATCACCAGAGCGAACTTCTGGTCCAGCCGGAAGGTCTTGACGTCGCCCTGGACCATTTTCAGGCCCAGCCCGCCCTCTGCCGCCCGCTGCTGCGCCCGCGCGATCATGCGCCCGCTGGGTTCCAGCCCGGTCACGTCCACGCCGCGCCGCGCGAGGTGGGCGGTCACGCGCCCCGTACCGGCCCCCACCTCCAGCACCGGCCCCGCCGCCCGCTCGGCCACGCCCGCGTAGAAATGCAGGTCGTCACGGTACAGGTCGTACTGGTGGTCGTACAGGTCGGCGAAGTCGTCGTAGTTCACATGAAACAGGGTAGTGGGAAAGTGGGCCAACACCATAGGCTGACGCATGCCGCATCCCTTTGACGGGCCGCCTACCGAACTGCTGGTCCTGGGCAGCGCTCACCTGGACGCTGGAACGACAGATTCGGCCCTTCAACCGACACTGACGCGCCTGCTGGCCTGGGGGCCTCAGGCAGTGGCGGTGGAAGTCCTGCCGGGCGACGTGATTCAGAGCTACCGGCTGGAGGGTGAGCTGTAGCCGATTTGCGGGTGGGGGGGCTTTCCTGCGGCGGTGCGGCTCGCAACGCAGGCGCGAAAACACCGGACCTGGGGCCGGGCCGAGGCCGAGGCGCTGGCGCTGCACCCGGCCACGCCCCCGTCCGAACGGGTGCTGGCCTGGCTGGTGGCGCTGGAACCGGTGAACGCGCTGCTGGCCTGGACGGCGGACCTGCTGTTGCCGCCTGATGTGGCCGACAGCCTGACGGCGTACGCCGCCTGGACAGGTGAGATTCACCGGCTGGCCGTACCGCTGGCCCGCCGGCTGGGCCATACCCGACTGCACCATTTCGACGACTTCACGTCGAACACGGCGTTGCGAGAGCGGTTAAAGGTTCTCTCCCAGCTCTGGTCAGACGAGGCGTTCATGGCCGGCATTCATCTGTCCCCGGCTGTCACGGAAGGTGGGGAGCGTTTGCAGCGGGCGAATGCTACTGAGGATTACTGGGACTACCTGACGTATGCCAACAGTCCACGGTGGATCGCCGACAGCGAGACCCTGGAGGTCGGTACTTACCTGGACCATTCTCTGCCCGGCGGCGCCCACCGAACCCAGGTGGCCGACTGGAATGCCCGCAACCTCTTTATGGCGGCGCGGCTGCGGCAGGTTACGACGCTGCATCCCGGCGGACGCGTGCTGGTGCTGGTGGGGGCAGCCCACAAGGAGCCACTGGAAGCCGTGCTGACAGCCGTTTCTCCCGATCTTCGTCTCGTGGGCCTGTCGGAACTGGAGGGGATCAGCTGGCGTCCGGGCCGTACCGCGCCAGAAAGGCGGCCCGGCTCAGGATGCTCAGTCGGGGCTGGGCCACCTTCGGCGCACCCGTATAGCCCCAGCGCATCACGCGTGCCCATAGGCGCAGGCGCCGGGCATCGGCAGGGGGAAGGTCATGCGTCTCAAAGCCCATGGCTGCCATCAGCGGTGATACGGCGCTGATGCAAAAGACGTACTGGGTCTCCAGCAGGTCCGGACGGCGCAGCAGATCGTCCGCCACCAGCCGGTAATCCCGCTGCGCCTGCCGGATGCTGGGGCGGCTGATGCCCAGGTCCACCATCAGCGGGTTGTTGACGTGGAACTCGGTGCACGGCGCACCCCTAGGCACCGGGGTACCGTCGGCCAGCGTGACGCCCTCCAGCGGAAAGGCCGAAGCGCCGGTGCGGAACAGGTTGTCGGCTCGCCCCGCCGTGGGCTGGATACGGCCCACCCAGTCGAAGACGGCGTCCAGTGCGATAAAGGCCCGCCGCCGCAGGGCCGCCCCGTTCACAGGTGCCGCTCCGTTCAGCCCGGACACGGTGGCGAAGGTGTAATCGCGTGCCCCCAGGTCCCGCAGCAACTCCGGCAGCATCGGCACCGTGTTGGCCGCTCCTGGCCCGGCGTCGTGCAGGACGACAATGGCGCCGGGGCCGGCACGCAGCAGCAGCCGCTGCCGGACCTGTTCTGGGGTCCGGTCTGCCCGCCAGTCCTGACCCTCCACGCTCCAGTGAACGCCGCGCACTCCCGCCGCCCGCTGGCCCAGCACCGTGGCGAGGGTGTAGGCCCCGTGGGGCGGGCGGTGATAACGGATCGGCTGGCCCGTGACCGCAGCCACCCGCCGCACCGCATGCCTCACGTCCAGAAATCCCCCCCACGGCGTGCGAACCCAGGCATGAACGTGTTTTTCAGCGTGGGCGGCCACCTCATGGCCCTCCGCCAGCATGCGGGCGATCAATTGCGGGTACGCCTCGGCCCGGTCCGCCAGAACGAAGAAGGTGGCCCGCGCCCCGGCGCCGTGCAGGGCGTCCAGCACGGCAGGCGTGGTCAGGGGATCCGGCCCGTCGTCGAAGGTCAGCGCCAGTTCACGCCGGGCGCGGCTGCCCTCGCGCAGCAGGCCCAGGTTGGCAAACTGCACAGCCAGGGCAGGTACCAGCAGGTGGGCTGTCAGGGCGGCGGCGGGGAGCAGCCAGGGCCAAGGGCTTCTTTCGTGAGCCTGCCTGGAGGTCTCTCCCCGGCGCCTCTGCCCCCCCCTCACCGGCCCAGCCGCCGCAGCAGCGCCGCCGCCACCCGGTCCGCCGCGTCCGGCACGCTGACCTGACGGGCACGCTGGCCCAGGCGGGCGTTCTCGTCGGGGTCCAGGGCACGCAGTACGGCGGGCCGGACCTGGTGCAGTTCCCGCGCCCACAGGGCCGCGCCGTGGCGTTCCAGGTAGTCGGCGTTGTGTTCTTCCTGGCCGGGAATCGGCTCGTGGATCACCTGCGGGATTCCCAGCGTGGTGGCCTCGGCCACGGTCAGCCCGCCCGCCTTGCCCACCACCAGGTCGGAGGCCGCCAGCAGCTCGGGAAAGTGGTCCGTGTGACCCAGCTGATGCACGGTGGCCCCGCCCACCTGGGACATGCCCCGGCTGCTGGCCCCGGCCAGCACCAGCACCTGCACGCGCCGTCCCAGCCCCGCGAGTTCGGCCAGCACGCGGCGCAGGGCGCGGTAGGTGCCGGTGCCGCCGCCGGAAATCAGGATCAGCGGCGTTGCCGGGTCCAGCCCATGCCTGAGGCGCAGCGCTACCTTGTCGGCCCCGATCAGGGCGCGGTACTCGGGCGAGATGGGAATGCCCGTGACCTCCACGCTGTCCGGCGGAATGCGCCAGCGCGCCATCTGCTCGCGGGCCTCCTCGGTGGCGACCATCAACAGTTCGGCCTCCGGGCGTGCCCAGTGGTGGTGCACGCGGTAGTCGGTGACGATCAGCGCGTTCAGAAAGTCCACGCCCAGCCGCTGGCGGGCCGTGTTCGACAGCGCGACGGTGGTGGGGTACGAGCCGACCACCAGTTCCGGCGCCGTCTGCCGGACGTCGCGCATCATGCCCTGCAGCCCCAGCCAGCCGAAGGTTCCCGTCAGAGCCTTGGGCTCGGTCTCGGCGTCGGTCCAGTCATAAAAGGCCCGGTACATGGCGGGAGCGTGGCGCAGCCACAGGTCGTAGGTTCCGGCGGTGACGGCCCGCTCGAAGGGACTCAGGTAGGACAGGTAGTCGGCGTGGTGGGCCTGAAGGTTCACGCCCGCCGCCCGCAGCGCCCCGTCCAGCGCGTCGTTGGCCCGGTGGTGCCCGCTGCCAAAGGAGGCCGACAGGATCAGCGCCCGCAACGGTGTGCCCGCCTGGGTCACGTGCGCCTCAGCAGCCACAGGCCCATGCCTGCGAAGATGAGGTTCGCCAGCCAGACCCCCAGTTCCGGCATGGCGGGCAGGGCCGCCGCCACCGTCAAGCCCACGAAGAACAGCAGGTAATACGCCACGGCGATCAGCAGCGCGATGCCCAGGCTGACCCCCAGCGTGCGCCCGAAGCGCAGGGCGAAGGGCAGCGCGGCCAGTGCCAGCACCAGATTGCCGAAGGGCAGCGCCAGCTTGCGGTTCAGGTTCAGCCGCGCCGCCTGCCGCTCGCTGTCCTTGACGCCCGGCGCGGTCAGCGCCGTGACCAGTTCCGGCCAGCCCTGCGCGTCCGCGCCGATGGCGTCGGCGTAGGCGGCCAGCGTCTGCTTGCGCGACAGCCCGGTGTCCACGTTCAGCGTGTCGCTGGCCTGTTCGGGCACCACCACGCTGGGAAAGACGTTCTGCACCGCCTCCCGGAAGGCGGCCGGGTCATTGTCCGGCACCGCCGACAGTCTGGCCGCCGCCGCGTAGTCCACGGTGTAGACGCTGTAGCCGCGCAGCGACAGCACGTTGTCCTCGAAGGTCCCGGCGTCGGCAAAGATCAGGGTGGCGCGCCGCCCGCCGCCGGGCAGCCACTTCTCCACCCGCACGCTCCTGAGCTCACGGGTGGCTGAATCGTAGCCTTCCAGCGCCAGGGTCAGGCCCGCGCCCAGGTCCACCGTCTTGCCCACCAGCTGCGACAGCCCGGCCCCGGTCAGTCCATCCCAGTACAGCCCGCGTGTCTCCACGTTGGCGCGCGGGGCCACCCACAGGCTCAGCCACACCGCCAGCGCCGTGACCACGGCGGCCACCACCGCCACGGGCCGCGCCACCCGACCCAGGCTGATGCCGCCGGACTGCACCGCCACCAGCTCGCGCTCGGTGCTCATGCGCCCGAAGGCCACCACGGTCATCAACACCACGGCCATCGGAAAGACCTTGACCAGCGTGTCGGGCATCTGCAGGGCGATCCAGCGCCCGATCAGCGACACCGGAACCCCGGTCAGCCACTGGCTGGACACGAAGAAGTATCCGAAACTCAGCACCGCCGTGAACAGCAGCGTGCCGGCCAGCAGCGGCGGCAGCAGCTCTGCGGTGACGGCGCGGGTCAGGCGGGTCATGCCCTACCTTTAATACGTGGTGCGGTACGCGAGGGGCAGGACACGGGAAAACCCACTTCCCGCGTTCCGCCTCTCGCGTACGTTGCCGCCGTCACCCCTTGCCCACCGCGAACAGGATCGTGGCCTCGGCCGCCACCTGTCCGTCCACCTCGGCGCGGCAGGTGGTCTTGCCCAGGCCCCGGCGCATGAATTCCAGCCGGGCGTACAGGTGCAGCGTATCGCCGGGCACCACCTTGCGCTTGAAGCGTGCGCCGTCGATGCCCGCCAGGTAGCCGATGGTGCCGGGCTCCAGCGCCTCGTGCATGCAGAAGAAACTGGCCTGCGCCAGCGCCTCGGTGATCAGCACGCCGGGCATCACGGGTTCCGTGGGGAAGTGGCCGGTGAAGAACGGTTCGTTCACGCTCACGTTCTTGATGGCGTGGACCTCGCCGCCTTCCACGCTCAGCACGCGGTCGACCAGCAGAAAGGGGAAGCGGTGGGGCAGGGTCGTCATGACCTCTTGAATCATTATCGGTTGCATGGGGGCTCCTTGGGGACGTGGGGTGGGCGGGCGCTGCCCGTTCAGCGTGGCATAACCGGGCGCAGGCGGACCGGGGTACGGGAGCATCGGTGCCCGCGCGTCAGCGGCGCAGGTAGTAGTCGCTCGACACCAGACTGTCGCCCAGTTCCGAGAGCATGTCCAGCGCCATGCCGGTGCCGACCGCCACGGCTTCCACCGCGTTCTCGGCCACCGAGACGGGAATACCGGTGGTCTGGCGCAGCAGCTCGTCGAAGTTGCGCAGCAGGCTGCCGCCGCCGGTCATCACGATGCCCCGGTCGATGATGTCGCTGACCAGTTCCGGCGGGGTGATTTCCAGCACGCGCTTGACGCCTTCCACGATGCGCGTCACGGGTTCGGCCAGGGCTTCCACCACGTCGCGGCTGTCCAGGCTGATGGTCCGGGGCAGGCCATTGATCAGGTCACGCCCCCGCACCTCGGCCACCAGATTCTCGGAGTCGTCCACCAGCATGGCGGCCCCCACCTTGACCTTGATCTCCTCGGCGGTGCGCTCGCCGATCAGCACGTTGTGCTTGCGGCGCACGTGCCGGATGATGCTCTCGTCGAACTCGTTGCCTGCCACGCGCATGGACTCGCTGACCACGATGCCGCCCAGCGAGATCACGGCCACGTCGCTGCTGCCCCCGCCGATGTCCACCACCATGCTGCCCAGCGGCTCGGTGACCTTCAGGCCCGCGCCGATGGCCGCCGCCAGCGGTTCCTCGATCAGGAAGGCGCGCCGGGCGTTGCTGTTGTTGGCGTTCAGGGCCGCCCGCAGCACGGCCCGCCGCTCCACGTCGCTGACGTTGCTGGGCACGCCCACCATCAGTTGCGGCTTGAACCCGCCGAAGCCCAGCAGGCGACCGGCGTTGCCCTGCACCTTGGACAGGAACATGGTGAGCATCTTCTCGGTCAGGCCCTCGTCGGCGATCACGCCGTCCTTAATGGGCCGCACCGCCACGATGCCGCCGGGCGTGCGACCGATCATGCGGTACGCTTCCTCGCCCACCGCCCGGACCTGCTTGCTGTCGCGAGTCATGGCAATCACGCTGGGTTCCTGCAACACCAGGCCCCGGCTCTTGGTGTAAATCAGGAACGTTGCCGTTCCCAGGTCAATTCCAATGTCTTCTGACAGCCTCACTCTGTGCCCTCCGGTCAAAACGGACTGATCGTATCACGGGCCTTATGGACGTCCCGGACCACTTGCGTGAGTGTTTCAGAGGGAAGCGTGGCTGTGTTCTGGAGGGGGCCAGCACCCGGCGCGAAGGCCCGCCCGCGCTACAGCCGCCGCGACAGGTAATCGGCCATCAGGCGGTAGCTGCGGGTCTTGCCGGCGATGTCGCCCGCACCGTGGCCCTCGTCGGAGAATTCAACGTACTCGAAGTCGCGCCCCTCCTCGCGCCCGCTGGCCAGCAGGGCGTCGCGGAAGCCCCTGGCCTGGTTGACCGGGCAGCGTGGATCGTTGGTGCCGTGCATCATGAACAGGTGCGCCTTCAGGGCGGCGGCGTGGGTGATGGCGCTGCGGTCCCGCCACAGTTCGGCGTTCTCCACCGGATCGCCCATCATGGTGCGGAAGTAGTAGCCCAGTTGCGGCATCACGCGGGCGTTGTCCCGGTACAGCTGGTGCAGGTCCGTAATGCCCACAATGGGCACGCCCACCCGGAACAGGTCCGGCTGCTTGACCGTCGCCATGTAACTGAGGTAACCGCCGTAACTGCCGCCAAAGATGCCCAGGCGCGAGCCGTCCACCTCCGGCAGCGATTTGAGGTACTGCGCCCCGGCGGCGATATCGGCCAGATCGCGTCCGCCCCAGTCCAGCAGGTTGGCGTCGCGCCACGTCACGCCGTAGCCGGTGCTGCCACGCACGTTGGGACACAGCACCAGGTAGCCCTGATCGGCCAGGAACTGCGCCTGCGCGTCGAAGCCCCGGAAGAACTGCGCGGTGGGGCCGCCGTGCGCGTGAATCAGGGCGGGGGAGGTCTTGCCCTCCCCCAGCTCGCGCGGCCGGTAGAGGATCGCTGGCACCGTCAGCCCGTCCGCCGTGGGGTAGCGGACGTACTCGCCTGGCACGAAATCGGCGGGATTGACGTCGCCGTACTCGGCGTCCAGCAGCACCTCGGCGGTGTCGTCGGCGAGGCAGTACAGCAGCACCTGCGGGCGGGTGGTGGAAGTCACGAGGCTGAACAGCAGATGGCTGCCGCCGTGCGCGAACCCGGTGCCCACCGCCAGCCCCGGCGGCAGCTTCAGCTCCCGCGCCTCGCCGGTAACAGTGTCGTACAGCACGGGCGTCAGCGTGCTGTCCACGTTGCGGATCACGCTCAGCCAGCGCCCGTCCGGGGAAAAGGGGCCGGGAGTTTCCTCGGTCCGCTCATCGGCGGGGGTGAGCCACTGCACCTCGCCCGAATCCACCGTCAAGACGCCTACACGGCGGTGGCCGTCGGCGTCGCTGCTGGCGGCCACGCGCAGGCCGTCGGGGTGCCACTTGCCCACGCTGTCCTGGCTGCCCTCGCGCACCCGCAGCACGCGCCTGAAGCCCGAGCCGTCGGCATTCAGCACGTAGCCGTCGGTGTTGCGCAGGTCCGCGCTCTCGTTGGTGGTCAGCGTCAGCCGCGTGCCGTCGGGACTCCAGGCGGCGGCCTGGGTGGCGTTGGGCAGGGCGGTGAGGGCGGTCCAGGCCGCCTCGCCCTCCTGCGTCAGGTCATAGACGTGCACGTTCATCTGCCCGCCGCGGGTGCTGTTGACCAGCAGCCGCGTGCCGTCCGGGTGCGCGTCCACGGCGTAGTCCATGCTCTGCGGATCGTGCTGGAGGGCCGTGACTTCACCCGACGCCAGCGCCACGTCGAACAGCGCCTGCCGCTCGTCGCCGTTGTGATCGCGGCTGAAGAACAGACGCGCGTCATCCGCCGCCCACACGAAGCCCGCCCGCAGTGCCCTGGGGGCCTGCCCGTCGGTGACCTGCCGCCGCTCATGGGTCTTCAGATTCAGCGTGTACAGCTCAAAACGCCCCGTCCAGTCGGCGTAGAAGGCCAGCTGATCGCCGCCGTGCGAGACGTTCAGAGCCGCAACTGTCGGCAGGACCGCCAGGGCTTCCAGGGAGATGCGTGGGGACATACAAAAAGTGTGTCACATTGCCCACAACGTGAGGGAATTGCTGACCCAGGGGCCGGACATCTGCGCTAGCCTCGGCAGCATGACTTCCGACGTGCAGCCCCCCGATTCGCAGTGGAATGACCTCAAAACCCACTGGCAGGAACTGGCCGATCTGGGCGGCATCGGTTCGCTGCTGGGCTGGGACCAGAGCACCTACCTGCCTGCCGGGGCGGCGGCGGGGCGCTCAAGGCAACAGGCGCTGCTGTCGCGCATGGCCCACGCCCGCGCCACCGACGCCGGGTACGGCAGGCTGTTGGACGCCGCGCAGGGCCGCACGGACCTCTCGCCCGCGCAGACGCGCATGGTGGATGTGGCCCGCAAGAAGTTCGAGGAGGCCACCCGCCTGCCCGCCGACTTCGTCGCCGCCTGGAGCCAGCATGGCGGCGACAGCTACAGCGCGTGGACGACGGCGCGGCCCGACAACGACTTCGCGCGGATGGTGCCGTACCTGGAAAAGTCGCGGGACTTCAGTCTCCAGGCGGCGGGGTACTTCCCTGAATTCAGCGATCCAATGGACTATTTCATTGACCAGTCCGACGAGGGCATGACGGCGGCGCAGGTGGGCGACGTATTTTCCAGCCTGCGTGAGGCCCTGGTGCCGCTGGCCGACGCGGTCATCGGGGCCGAGGCTCCCCGCACCGACTTTCTGGGCCGCCACTACGACACCGGGGCGCAACTGGCCTTTGGCGAATCGGTGATCCGCGACTACGGCTACGACTTCACGCAGGGCCGCCAGGACCTGACGCACCACCCTTTCATGACCCGGCTGGGCGGCCACGACGTACGCATCACCACCCGCGTCAAGGCAAATGACCCCACCGAGGCGCTGTATTCCACGCTGCACGAATCCGGGCATGCCATGTACGAGCAGGGCGTGCTGGAGGCGTACCTGGGCACGCCCATCGGCGGTGGGGTCAGCGCCGGGGTGCACGAGAGCCAGTCACGCCTGTGGGAAAACCAGGTGGGGCGCAGCCGCGCGTTCTGGGCCGCGTACTTTGGAAAGTTCCGCGATGCCTTCCCCGATCAGCTCTCGGACGTGTCCGAGGACGAGATGCACCGTGCGGTCAACACCGTGGCCCGCAGCCTGATCCGCACCGACGCCGACGAGCTGACCTACAACCTGCACGTCATCACCCGCTACGAGCTGGAGCGTCAGCTGCTGGGCGGCACGCTGGCGGTGCGTGACCTGAACGAAGCGTGGCACGCCGCCTACCAGCAGAACCTGGGCCTGCGTGCGCCCAGCGACGTGAACGGGGCCTTGCAGGATGTCCACTGGTACTTTGGCCGTATCGGCGGGGCGTTCCAGGGCTACACGCTGGGCAACGTCCTGAGCGCGCAGTTCTACGCCGCTGCCGAAAACGCCAATCCCGGTCTGGAGGGCGACATCACCCGCGCCGACTTTTCCCGCCTGCACGGCTGGCTGCGCGAGAACGTCTACGCGCCGGGCGGGTTGTACAAACCTGCCGACCTGGTGCAGCGGGCCACCGGGCAGGCCATGACGGTGGAGCCGTACCTGAAGTACCTGCGGGAGAAGTACGGCGAGCTGTACGGCGTGAGCTGAGCGGCCAGAAACGCTCACCCAGCCCTCTCCCTACGGAGAGGGTTTTTCATTCCCAGGGTGCTGAATGGTGGAGCCGTGGGCCGGGAGACCCTGGCAGGACTCTGTCGCTCTTGGCGTGCGAGGATAGCCTCACGACATGGACGTGAATGGGAATGCAGCGGGAGAAGTCACCTCTTTGGGAACCGAAGATGATCATGCCAGTCGGCCAGATAGGGCGCAGTCTGCCCAAACCGCATACGCGTACCTTCAGCCTTTTGTCGAATGGTGTGATCCTTCTGCCCTGGAATTGGACTCTGGCGTCAACCAGAAAAAGGTCTATCGCAAGCAAACTCGCCAGATGCAGGCAACGGGATGGTACGGCCCGCCGCTCCTGGTCTGGAAGACGTCTGTGCTGAGTGGCGGGGTGCGGTGGGTCGCGGCCCGTCATGCGGAACTGGCGCGGGTGCCCGTCGTGGATCTGAGCCGGGAAGAGGCCTGCATCTCGTTGTTTGGGAGGATGGCGTGGGACGCCATCAATCTCTACCGTGGGTCGTTTGGAAGCGGGCCAGTCATTGGCTGTCTGCGGCGTTTTGGGGTGTACACAGGGGATCTGGACGAACTAGAGTTGATCTGACTAGCCGCGAGACGCACAGTGACAACGTTCAACCAGGGGCAGCTCAGAAACTCCGCAGGCACCCCGTCTACCAGCCACACCCCGTTCTCTGATTTGTAGAAGAGGTGACCTGCCGCGTGCATCTGCTCGGCCCGCTGGGTCAGAATGACGGCAGGGCCCCGCCGCGCCCCTACCCTGCGCGCTATCTCTACGTCCGGAGAGAGGTGAACGTGGTGCCGCTTCATGGGCCGCAACCCCTCGCGGCGAATGGTAGGCAACCGCCGGGAACAGTGCCGTGGTACAGCACGGCGGGGGGCGGCTGGGGCGTCAGTTCCAGATTGACGGGGACGCTGTGACCCTAGTTGGCCCGGATGCGCTGACCATCCAGCGCAAATCTGTGTTTGTCAGAGGCCGCTACCACCCGCTCCACCTGTTCGCGGTTCACGTTCAGATGGGCCAGCAGCGGCTCCAGCGGCACCCACCCGCCGGGTTGCAGGGTCAGGCCCGCCTCGTGCGGCGCGTGCCGCAACAGGTAGGACAGGCGGTGCGAGAGTTGTTTCTCGTTTATAGGGGTATTATCGGCGCCGCGGTGGGTGGGCGCATCGGCCAGATGGACGGTGCAAGTCGGCCCCTCGGCCATGCCATCAAAAACCCCCTGCATGGGGCGACTCATAGAGCGGCCACGCAGGGGGGTGGAGAAAGCGTTTTTTGGTATTGCCTACTTATCCTCGCTCAGGGCGAAGCCGCGGCTGAACTGCTCCTGAAGCAGCGTGAACACGATCAGCGGCGGCAGCATGGTGATGATCGCGCCGGCCATTACGCCGCCCCAGTCGGTCTGCCCGCCCACGTCGATCAGTTTCCTCAGGCCCACCTGCACCACCTGCTTGTCGTCCTGCTGAACGATCACCAGCGGCCAGATGTACTGGTCCCAGGCGTATACGAACTGAATCACGGCCAGTGCACCAATGGTGTTCCAGCTCATCGGAATCAGGATGTGGGTCAGGTAGCGCAGCGGTCCGCAGCCGTCAATGCGCGCGGCGTCGGCCAGACTGGTGGGGATGTTGAGGAAGTGCTGGCGGAACAAAAAAGTGCCGGTGGCGCTGGCCAGAAACGGCACGATGATGGCCGCAAAGGTGTTGGCCCACTGCAGGTCGCGGCTGACCAGATCGAACAGCGCGATGATCAGCACCTCGGTGGGCAGCATCAGCGACAGCAGCACCAGCGTGAAGGCCACGCTCTTGAGCGGAAAGCGGAAATACACAAAGGCCAGCGCCGCCATCAGGGCCAGAATCGTCTTGCCGGTGGTCACGCTGATCGCCACGATGGTGCTGTTGAGCATGTAGCGTCCCAGGTTGGCGTCCACCCAGACGTTGCTCAGGTTCGAGAAGAATGAGGTGCCCGGAAGCATGTTGGGGCTGATGACCTGACTGGACGCCTGCGTGGCCTTGATCAGCGCGAAGATCAGCGGCGTGCTGATGATGACGACTGCCAGAACCAGCGCGAGATGGGTGGGCCAGCTGGGCCCCCGGCGGCCCGGGCCGCGCCCGCCCAGCGGCGGTGTGTCCGTCTTAACCGTCATAGTGTTGACCCTCCGCAGAATTACCTGCCGTGCCCTTGCCCGCCGTAGCGTGCCTTGCCCCGGTGTTAGCTGCCATAGTGCACCCGCTTTTCGCCGACCTTGAACTGCATGTAGGTGATGAACGCCACCAGCAGCAGCATCAGCGCGGCCTGCGCAGCCGCCACCCCGCTCTTAAAGTTCACGAAGCCGTCCTGGTACAGCTGGTAGACCAGGAAGGTGGTGATGCCTGCGTTCTGGAAGTACGGCCCGCCGCGCGTCAGGATGTCGGTCAGCGCGAAGGAATCGAACAGCGCCGAGATGATGTTGGTGAACACCAGAAAGAAGGTGATGGGCGTCAGCAACGGAAAGGCCACCCGCCAGAACACCTGCGCGGGCGTCGCACCGTCGATCTCGGCGGCCTCCATCACGTCCCCCGGCAGGTTCTGGATCGAGGCCAGGTAAAAGACGATGTTGTACGCCAGCCCCTTCCAGATGGCCGCCACCACCACCAGTCCGAAGGCCAGCATCGGGTCGTCAAGCCAGCGCGGCTTGACGTTGAACAGGCTGCCCAGAATCTGGTTCACCACGCCGATCTCCGGGTTGAACATGAACAGCCACAGCGTTCCGGCGATGGCCGGACTCAGGGCGTAGGGGTAGATCAGCAGCAGGCGGTAGTACTTGGAGCCGCGCACCGGGCGGCTGGCCAGCCACGCCAGCGACAATGAGAACAAGAGCCCCAGCGACACGGTCAGCACCATGAAGATCAGCGTCTGCAGGGCAACCTGCCGGTACGCGGGGCTGAGCAGCAGTTCGGTGACGTTCTGGACGCCCACGAAACGTTCGGTGCCCAGAATCAGGTTGGCCTTGAAGGCCGCGAGCCGCAGCGTTTGCAGCGCGGGCAGGTAGATGAATACGGCCAGGATAATCAGGCTGGGCAGCAGGAAGAACCAGGGCATGGCGGTGCCCCGGAAGACCGCGCTGGCCTCGGTGTCGGCGACTGTCTGGGCAGGCTTGAGCAAGGGAAGAACCTCCTGGGGTTCGTGTGGGAGCGCAGAGTCAGAGCGGGCAGAGGGGGTTTAAGCGCTCAATTTAGACTGTTTTGGGGCGGGTACGGCGGGACGCTGTTTCTGGCTGCCCGGCGCGGCCCCAAAAAGCCGCCCACCCACGCAAATGGGCAGGGCGGCTGAAATGCTGAAGCGGCTTACTTGAAGTTGGCGTTGTACTCGGCCAGCGCGGCGTCCGCACGGGCCTTGGCTTCCTTCAGGGCGGCGTCCACGCTCTGGCCGCTCAAGACCTTCTGCACGCCTTCTTCGATGATCTTGCGGGTCTGGATGGCCGCGCCGTTCAGGCCGCCGGCGGTGGCGGGGCTGGACACGGTCTTGGTCAGCTGGTTGAAGGCCACGAGCTGCAGCGGGGTCTGGGTGAACCAGCCCTGCTTGCGCAGCAGATCGATGCTGCTCTGGCGCACCGGGTAGTACCCAGTCAGCTTGTGCCAGTCGGCCATGTTCTTGGTGTTGGTCATGAACAGGGCAAAGTCCAGCGCGCCCTCAGCCTGCGGCTTGCTGATGGCCTTGGGAATCCACACGCTGGCGCCGCCGATCACCACGCCGTTGCGCTTAGTGCCCGACGGAATGGGCAGCACGCCGATGCCCATCTGGAAGCCGGCCTTCCTGGCGGCCTCGCCGTTGTTGCCGATGTCCGCGGTGGACGTGATGTGAAACACGACCTTCTGGTTGGTAAAGATGGCGTCGCTGCCGTCCCAGTCCTCCAGCTTGCCGGTGTAGGTGTAGTACTTGTTGTCCTGCAGGGTCTTGAAGAACGTGAAGATGTTCTTGGCCGCCTGGGTGTCCAGGTTGATGCTGGTGGCGCGGGCGGTGCGCCCGTTGTTGTTGTTCAGCAGAGGCGCGCCCTGCTGCGCCATCCACTGCTCAACGAACCAGCCGTTCAGGCTCATGCCGAAGCAGGTCACGCCCAGCTTGGCGGCCTCGATCTTCTTGCAGGCCTCCAGCATGCCGCCGAAGGTGGTGGGCGGCTGGTTGGGGTTGAGGCCGGCCTTCTTCATCAGGTCCTTGTTGTAGTACAGCACCGGCGAGGACGAGTTGAACGGCAGGCTGTTGACCTTGCCGTTGATCGTGTAGTAGTTGATGACGGGCTTGATGTAATCGCCGAAATCCACGTTCTTGACGCTGCTGACCGGCTGGAACACGCCGCTGTCCAGGGCCAGCTGGCTGCCGACCTCAAAGATCTGCACCAGCGCGGGCGGCTTGCCCTGCCGCGCGGCCAGGATGGTGGCCTGCAGGCTGTCGTTGTAGCTGCCCTTGTAGGTGGGCACGACCTTGATGTCAGGGTTGGCCTTGTTGAATTCGTCGGCGCGCGCCTGGATCCAGCCGCTGCGCTTGGCGTCCCCGAAGGAGTGCCAGAATTCCACGGTGGTCTGTGCAGTGGCCGTACCCATCAAGGCCAGCGTCAACATTATTTTCTTCATGTTTCTAAATTAGGCCTGACCCGTCATGGCGTTGTCAAGCCGCACGGCCCTGACAGCTGCTCCAGCCGGCCCTTTAACACGCTCTCAGCGCGCGACGAGCAGCACGTCCGGCAGGTCGCCAATCAGCGCCGACACGCCCAGTGCCTCCAGCCGGATCACCTCGGCGGCGTTGTTGACCGTCCAGGTGTTGACCCGCCAGCCCCCGGCCCGCGCCCCGGCCATCAGGGCGGCGTCGATCATGCTGTGGTGCGGGTGCGCGGCGGCGGCCCTCAGTCCGCGCAGCACCAGCGGCACCAGATCCAGCGGGCCAAAGCGGTAGCTGCGGTGGTACAGAAAGCCCCGTTCGATCTCCGGCGCGTGAAGGCGGGCTGCGGCCAGCAACAGGGGATTAAAGCTGCTGAGAATCACCCGTTCTCCCAGTCCATGCGCGCGAATGGCGTCCAGCGTGCGGGCCACGCGGTCATCGGGCCACGCCCGCTCGTACTTGAGTTCCACGTTCAGGTACGCGCCTGTCTTTGCTGCCCACGCCAGCAGTTCATCCAGCGTCGGCACCTCTTCCGGCAGATCGGCGGCCACCATCTCGGGCAGGGCGCGGCCATCTTTCAGGGCAGGGTCGTGGTGGATCACCAGGGTGCCGTCCCCGAGACGCCGCACGTCCAGCTCCACGCCGTCCAGTCCGGCGTCCAGTGCGGCCTGAAAGCCCTGCATGGTGTTCTCAAGGTGCAGTCGTGGCGTTCCCCGGTGGCCCAGCAGCAGCGTCTTCATGCCCGACAGACTAGCGGCTCGGCCCCCCGCTTGACCCGGCCCCAGGGGCAGCCCCCATGCTGGAGACACCTCCGGAGGCCCGCCCCATGACCACAGACTCAGACATGACCATCAGCGTCTTTGCCAGTGCCTCGCGCCTGAGCCTCAAGGCCCTGCGCCTGTACGACGAACTCGGCCTGCTGCCGCCCGAACGGGTGGACCCCGACAGCGGCTACCGCTACTACCGTGCCCGGCAACTGCCCCAGGCCCGGTTGATCGGTCTGCTCAGGCAACTGGGCCTCTCGCTGGCTGACGTCCGCGCCGTGCTGGACGCCCCGGCGGCCCAGCAACCTGATCTGGTCTGGAACCACTGGACACGCGCCGAAACCCGGCACGTTCAGCAGCGCGAACTGGCCCGCTACGTCCTGCGCAGCCTCAAAGGAGACCCCAGCATGACCCAGCACTTCGACGTTCAGCAGCGTTTTGTCCCCGCCCAGCAGGTGGTCACCGTCTCGCGCCGCCTGCGGGTGGATGAGTTGCCCGGTTTTATTAAGCAGCAGTTGCTGGCCCTGACCAGACAGGTGACCCAGGCGGGTGCGGCTGTCCTGGGCGCTCCCTTCGTGGTCTTCCACGGCCAGGTCAATGACGACAACGACGGCCCGGTGGAAGTCTGCGTGCCGTACAGCGGCCCTCTGAAGCCAGTCGGCGGCCTGACCCTGCGCGAGGAGCCCGCCCACCATGAGGCCTACGTCACCCTGACCCGGGCGCAGTTCGACTTTCCCGGCATCCTGGAGGCCTACGACGCCACCTGTGCCTACGCTGCGGCGCACGGCCAGGGCGGCCCGCTCAGCCCCCGCGAGGTCTACCCGCACGACTGGGACAGACTGGACGACACGGACCCGGTGGGCGACGTGGCATGGCCGTTCGTGCCGCAGCCGGGCTGAGCGGCGGGCTGGCGTGCACTGGAACCGCCGCCCGCAGATGTGCTGCCGGGCGGCGTCTTTCCTCTTGCCTGTTGCGCTCAGGGTCTAGAGCTACTGTCAAAAGAGCTGTTCACTGTTGACCGAACGGAGTGAGCAAATTTGGTTGAGGAGTTGGGACTTGCAAAGCTGCGGAGCAGAGAATGTAAGCGTCAGAAGTCTCTTTTGCTGACGCTTCCATTTACCCAAATCCTTTAGAAGCTGTCCCCGCCCCCAACCCGCACGGCCTGGTAGTACGCGTAGGCGGCGCTGTAACACGCCGGACGCTTGTACCAGCTTTTGGCAGCGCAGATGGCTTTCATGTTGGTGTAAAAGGCCTCGTCGGTGGTCTTGCGGTTGCTGTCGGTGCGCTGGTAGACCTTCAGGTTGCGGTAGCCAAAGTCATGGACGTTGCAGGCCGGGCGGAAATCCTCGCGGTAGCCCAGGCCCAGGCCGTCGGGGGCGCTGCAGCCGTCGCGGGTCCAGCTCAATCCGGGGTACGGGAGGCCGGTGAAGGCGTAGGCCGCGTACTGGTTGTTGTAGTTGCTCACGCTGCCCCAGCCGGTGCGTTTGATGTACGCCAGCCGATCACTGGCCAAGTCCTGCCCGGTCAGCGCGGGCACGCTGGGCAGGCTCAGGTCGGTGGGCCGCTCCCCGTAGGCCTCCTGCAGGGCCTCGAGCAGGCCCGGATCATCGCCGTACCGCTGCAAGATGGCCTGACTGCCGGCGTCCTGCAGCTCGGGGCGCTGGGCATAGGCATCGGCGGCGGTGGGGGAGGCCGCGCTGGAGGAGGCTGCATGGGGCGTAGTCTGACCACAGGCCATCAGGGTAAGGGACAGCAGGGCGGCGGGCAGCAGCAGTAGGCGCATGGGACTCTCCTAGAGGGGGATGGAACGGGGGCAGGCCGGGGCTGAATTGTGGATGGCCCTCATCTTAAGCCCCAGTCCGCCCCGGCGCTACCCCGGATGCCGCGCCGACGCGAAGGTCAGCTGCGCGCTGTCGTCTCCCGGCAGCTTCTCGTACTCGCCGTCCAGGCACAGTTCCCAGGAGCCGCGCTGATCGTGCCACTCGGTGTTGAGAATGTCGAGAAACTGCCCCCGGTGGGCGTCGTCCAGCACCGGGGCGATGACTTCCACCCGGCGGTCGAGGTTGCGGCTCATCAGGTCGGCGCTGCCGAAATAGATCTCGGGGTGTCCGGCGTTGCCGAAGGCATAGACGCGGGCGTGTTCCAGGTAGCGTCCCAGCAGGCTGCGCACGCGCACCGTTTCCGACAGGCCGGGCACGCCGGGCCGCAGGCAGCACACACCCCGGATGATCAGGTCAATGCGCACCCCGGCGGACGCCGCCGCGTACAGCGCGTCGATCATCGCCGGGTCGGTCAGGGAATTGACCTTGATGCGCGCCCAGGCATCAAGGCCCGCCCGGGCATTTCCGGCCTCGCGCTCCAGCAGGGCTTCCAGGCCACTGCGGGCGGTGTCGGGAGCCACCAGCATGTGGGTGTAGTCGGCCTCGGCGTAGCCGGTCAGGTGGTTGAACAGCTCGGCCACGTCCATGCCCAGTTCGGGATCGGCGGTCAGCAGGCTCAGGTCCGTGTACAGCCGGGCCGTCTTGGGGTTGTAGTTGCCGGTGCCGATATGCACGTAGCGGCGCAGCCCTCCCTCCTCGCGGCGCACCACCAGCGTGACCTTGGCGTGGGTCTTGAGGCCCGCCATGCCGTACACCACGTGCGCCCCGGCGCGTTCCAGCTTCCTGGCCCAGCTGATGTTGCGCTGCTCGTCGAAGCGGGCCTTGAGTTCGATCAGCGCCACCACCTGCTTGCCGTTCTCGGCGGCGTTTCGTAGCGCGGCCAGCAGGCGCGGGTCATCCCCGGTGCGGTACAGCGTCTGCTTGATCGCCAGCACCTGCGGGTCACGGCTGGCCTCCTCGATAAAGTCCAGGATGTTGGCAAAACCGTCGTAGGGGTGGTGCAGCAACACGTCCCCCTGACGCAGCGTGTCGAAGACCCCGTCCTCCTCGTCGCCGTCCAGATCAGGCACGGCAGGGGCGTAGGCCGCAAAGGCCAGATCAGGCCGCTCCACCGGCAGGCCCATCAGGTCAGCACTGCCCAGCGGGCCTTCCAGCAGGAAGATGTCCTCGGGGGCCAGCCGCAATCTCTCCTGCAGGAAGGTCACCAGCTTGATCGGCGTCTCGCGCACCACCTCCAGCCGCACCGCCGAGCCGAACCGGCGGCGGCGCAGCCCGTCCTCGATGGTGGCAAGCAGGTCCTCGGCCTCCTCCTCCTCGAACTCGTAGTCGGTGTTGCGGGTCACGCGGAAGACGTGGGCGGCCAGCACCTCGCGCCCCTTGAACAGTTCGCCGATGTGCGCGGCGATTACGTCTTCGAGCATCAGCAGGGCGTCGCCGATCACGACCACCCTGGGCAGCACGCCCACCGGCACCTTAACGCGCGCGAAATCGGTGTCGTCATGTCCGCCGCCGCGCAGCAGAATCGCCAGGTTCAGGCTGAGGTTGCTCAGGTACGGAAACGGGTGGCTGGGGTCCACCACCAGCGGTGTCAGCACCGGCTGAATCTCGGCCAGATAGTGTTCGCGCAGGCTGGCGCGGGCGCGCTTGCCCAGATCGGCCACGCGCGTCAGCTTGACGCCCTCGTCCATCAGCAGTTTCAGCACCTTGCGGGTGGTCTTCTCGATCTCGCGCAGCATGCTCTGGGTGCGTTCGCGCACCAGCGCCAGCGTCTCGCGCGGCGATAGGCCGTCCAGTCCCGGCGTGTTCACCCCCGCCGCGATCTGGCGGTGGATGCCCGCCACGCGCACCATGAAGAACTCGTCGAGGTTGCTGCCGCAGATGGCCGCGTATTTCAGGCGTTCCAGCGGCGGGTTGCGCACGTCACGCGCCTCGGCCAGCACGCGCTCGTTAAAGGCCAGCCACGACAGTTCGCGGTTCAGGTAGCGGCTCTCGACGTTGGCCACTGTGCTGTGCGTGCGCGTCTCGCCCAGCCCTTGCGGCTCCGGCTTCTTGCGGTGGCGCTTGGCCCTAGGGGGCGCGGGTTCAGTCAGGCTGGCGGGCGATTTGGCGCGGGACACAGGGGCAGCTCCTTTGGTCACAGACGGGTCGGGCTGAATCTGGACGGATCTTGAACATGAAAGGCCGGGGGAATCACGCGGCGCTCAGGGCATTAAAGCACCGATCCGCGTGAGTGACCCGGCATTCAGCTTGAGCGTTTATGGGCGAAACGGGGCGGTGTGAACCCTCTGTCCGTCGCTTCATGTGCCTAGAGGCACGGGCAAACACGCAAAAACCGTCTGACCGCAGGCAGACAGGGTGCTGCTGGGGGTCAGACGGTGGGGCGTTCTGCGGGCTAGACGCGCTTGAACAGCAGCGCCGCGTTCTGGCCGCCGAAGGCGAACGAATTGCTCAGCACGTAGTCCACCTGCTGTTCGCGCGCGCCCTCGGTGATGTAATCCAGGTCCAGCGCGGGATCGGGATCGGTCAGGTTGATGGTGGGAGGCAGAATGCCGTCCCTCAGCGCCTGCGCCACGGCAATCGCCTCGATGGCCCCCGCCGCGCCCAGCAGATGGCCGGTCATAGACTTGGTGGAGCTGACGGCCAGCTTCCTGGCGTGATCGCCGAACACGTGCTTGATGCCCTGCGTCTCGTACAGGTCATTGAAGTGCGTGCTGGTGCCGTGCGCGTTGACGTAGCCGACCTGCTCGGGGTTGACCCCTGCGGTGTTCAGGGCCATGCGCATCGCCACCTGTGCGCCGCGCCCTTCCGGGGCCGGCATGGTGATGTGGTGCGCGTCGGCGCTGGTGCCGTAGCCGACGATCTCGGCGTAGATGGTGGCTCCACGCGCCTTGGCCTTCTCGTACTCTTCCAGAATCAAGATGCCCGCGCCCTCGCCCAGCACGAAGCCGTCGCGGGTGGCGCTGAAGGGGCGGCTGGCGGTTTCGGGCGAGTCGTTGCGGGTGGACAGCGCTTTCATGTTGGAAAAGCCGCCCACGGCGATGCGAGTCACGGCGGCCTCGGTGCCGCCCGCGATCATCACGTCGGCCAGATCCAGCTGGATGTACCGCGCCGCGTCGCCAATCGAACCGGTGCCGGTGGCGCAGGCGGTGACCACGGTGCTGCTCGGTCCCGTCGCGCCGAATTTCATGGCAACGTGCCCGGTGGCCATGTTGGCGATCATCATGGGAATGAACATCGGGCTGATGCGCCCCGGCCCGCGCTCGTGCAGCACGGCGGCCTGGTCCTCAAAGGTCTTGACCCCGCCGATGCCGCTGCCCACCACCGTGCCGACGCGTTCGCCGCTCAACTCCTCGGCGCTCAGGCCGCTGTCCCGCGCCGCGAGTTCGGCGGCAGCCAGCGCCAGTTGCACGTAACGGTCCAGTTTGCGGGCCTCACGCGGATCGATGAAGTCGTCGAAGCTGCCCTTGACCTCACCTGCGATCTTGCTGGCGGTGTCGGAGGCGTCGAAATGCGTGATCGGCCCGATGCCACTGCGGCCTGCACGCTGCGCCTCGGCGTAGTCCGCCGCTCCCCAGCCGATGGGCGTCACCGGCCCCAGCCCCGTAATCACCACCCGTCTCAGTCCTGAAACGCCCATAATCTCCCTCCTCCTGAAATGAGGAACGGGGCCCCGGTGTGACCCGCGCCCCGTCTCTGTTCACTGTCCCCGCTCCGCCTCACGCCTCGCCGGGACAGGCGCGGTTACTGCTTGCCCTCGATGTAGTCGATGGCGGCCTGCACGGTGCGGATGTTCTCGGCGTCCTCATCGCTGATGGTCACGCCGAACTTGTCTTCCAGGCCCATGATCAGTTCCACCGTTTCCAGGCTGTCTGCGCCCAGGTCTTCCACGAAGCGGGCCTCGGGGTTCACCTTGTCCGCGTCCACACCCAGCTTGTCCACAATCACATCTTTCACGTCATCAAAAGTCGCCATGGTTGTTCCTCCTGTCCTTGAAGTGTCCTGCTTGAAATCTGTGCCAGTCTACACGGGCAGGCAGTGCGGGGCTACGTTGTTGAACGGGGTGTAAACGGCCGGGGGGCCGGGGCCACGTTCTTCCCGGCCCCCCGGCCCTCAGTGCGGGTTCAGTCCGCCGTCCACCCCGATGGTTTGCCCGGTGATGTACGCGGCCCCCTCGGAGGCCAGGAACGCCACCAGCGCGGCCACTTCCTCCGGCTGTCCCAGGCGGGCCAGGGGAATGTCTGCCAGGTAGCCCTTCCGCACGTCCTCGGTCAGCGTGGCGGTCATATCGGACTCGATGAATCCGGGGGCCACGGCGTTGACGGTGATGCCGCGCCCGCCGTATTCCTTGGCCAGCGCCTTGGTCAACCCGATCAGCCCGGCCTTGCTCGCGACGTAGTTGGCCTGTCCCGGATTGCCCGTCAGGCCCACCACGCTGGCAATGTTGACGATGCGCCCGGCGCGGGCGCGCATCATGTGCTTGATGGCCGCCCGGCACGCCGAGAACGCGCTGCTGAGGTTGGTCTGGATCACCGCGTCCCAGTCCTCGTCCTTCATGCGGATGGCCAGGCCATCGCGGGTGATGCCGGCGTTGTTGACCAGCACGTCAAGGCGGCCCATCTGCGCAATCACGTCCTCGACCAGCTTCCCGGCGTTGGCGGGCGTGGTCAGGTCTGCGCCGAACACCTCGGCACGGCCGCCGTGGGCGCGGGCCTCGTCGGCCACCTTCTCAGCCTCGGTGGCGTTGCGGCCGTAATGCACGGCGATGTCAAAGCCTTCGGCCGCCAGCTTCAGGGCCATCGCGCGGCCCAGGCCCCGGCTGCTGCCGGTCACGAGGGCGACGTTGCGGGTGGTTTCGGGGGTGGATGGGGTCATGGAGCCTCTTTTTTCAGAATGGCGGTGGTGGGGGTGCTGTCATTTGCTGCGCAGTCCCAGGTCCAGTTCGGGGCGCTTTCCCTGGACAGGCACAGCAGCGTCAGGGCGTCAGCGCCCGGGCGCTGAACGGTCAGCCGGGCCGACTCGGGCACGAAGGGGGATGGAGAGACGTCCTGTGCCTGGAGATAGGAGCGGGCCGAGCCGCCCATCACCGTGCCCGTGACCGTCACGGCGTCTGCTCCCAGTGTTCCGGTTCCCGCGACGCGGTACTGCGCGGCGGTGTCGTAGCTGGCTGTCTGCTCTAGGCGAAGGGCCTGGGCCGTAGCTCCCTGGCGGGCCAGCGTGCCGTCCACGTGCCCTGCAAAACGCTGGGGTGGTGGGAGTGGCAATGGTTCCCCGCCCGCAGAACGTGGCCGCTGCAGTCACCACCAACGCCAGAGCAAGTCTTTTCATAATGGATTTATTGTCCTCCCCCGGCGGCGTGAGGTACAACCTCGTCTGCATGGGCGGCCTCCTGGGCGGCATGGCCCAGCCTCGCCCGCACGCCACCCTCGTGGTGCCAGTTGTGCATCAGCGTGAACAGCAGCATCTCGCGCACGCTCAGCACGCCCAGTGCCGGATGGGGCATGGCCCAGGCGTCCAGTTCGGGGTCGGCCCAGCCTTCCAGGGCCTGAGCCAGCGCGTCCAGCGAGGCCCGGTACCGCTCCACCAGCGCCGCCTGGGTGCCCTCCGGCTGCGGCAGCCAGCGCCCGGACGCTCTGGCCCCGGTGGCGAGAACGGCATGGTAACTGTTCCGCACCTCGGCATAGTTTCGGGGGCGGTGCTGCGGCGGCAGCGCCTGAAGCCGGGCGCGCGCCACGCCCAGGCCGCCCGCCACCGGCCCATTCGAGCGGATCAGATGGTCGAGGTGGTGTGCGGGAGCCCACTGGTCCAGGGTGCCGTCCAGGAACACGGCGGCGTCCAGACCTGCAAAATAATGCCCGATCTCCCTGGCGGCCCCGTCCAGGGCCATCAGCAGCTCGTCGCGAGACACCGGGTCAAGCACAGGACTCACAGCTCGAACGCCTGGACGTCCGCCGCCGTTCCCACGTTGAGGGTTCTCGCCCCCGGCACGATGCGCCCCACCAGTCCGCTCAGGACCTTGCCGGGACCGAACTCGATAAAAGTGTCCACGCCCATGCCTGCCAGGGTCTCGATGGTTTCCACCCAGCGCACCGCGCCGGTGATCTGGCGTTCCAGCAGATCCGCCACGCGCTGGGGGTCGTCGTTCAGCCCCGCCGTCACGTTGGCCACCACCGGGAAGGCGAAGGGACCGTAGGCCGCCGCCTGCAAGTCGGGCGACAGGCCCAGGGCGGCGGGGGCCATCAGGGCGCAGTGAAACGGGGCGCTGACCTTCAGGGGGATGGCCTTCAGGCCGCGCGATTTCAGTTCGGCGCTGGCCTCGGCCACCGCTGCTGCCGTTCCGCTGATCACCGTCTGGGTGGGCGCGTTGAAATTGGCGGGCTGCACGCCCTCCAGACCGCCGCAGACCTCGGCCACCACCGCCGGATCGCCCATGATGGCGCTCATTGCCCCCTCGCCGGGAGCCACGGCCTGCTGCATCAGGGTGCCGCGCTGGCGGGTCAGGCGCAGGGCGTCACGCAGCGGCAGCACGCCGGCGGCCACCAGGGCGCTGTACTCGCCCAGCGAATGCCCGGCGGCCACCATCGGCGTCAGGCCCGTCCTGTCCTGCCACACCCGGTAGGCCGCGACGCTGGCGGCCACCAGGGCGGGCTGCTGGTTGGCGGTCAGGGTCAGGGCTTCAATCGGCCCGGTTTCGATCAGGGCGCGCAGGCCCGGCAGGGTGGCCTCGGCCTCGGCGTACACGGCCTCGGCCAGCGGGAAGGCGGCGGTCAGGTCGGCCCCCATACCCACCGCGTGCGAACCCTGACCGGGAAACAGGGCGGCGATCCTGGGACTCAAGCGCCCACCCCCGCCAGCGCGGAGGCCGCATCTGCCCGCAGGCTGGGCGCGCCGCCCCACCACTTCATTGTGCCGGCCACCCAGCTCAGGCCGCCGCCAAAGGCGATCAGCAGCAGTTGCTGGCTGTCCTGCACGCGCCCGTCCCGCACCGCCTCGTGCAGGGCGAGCGGCACAGTGGCGCTGGAGGTGTTGCCGTAACGGTCCAGATTCACCACCGTCTTGCTCATGGGAATGCCGAAACGCTCCACGGCGGCCTCGATGATCCGCACGTTGGCCTGATGGGGAATCACCCAGTCCACGTCGGCGCTGGTCAGGCCACTTTTTTGCAGTACCTTCTGGCCGCTGTCGCCCAGCACACGCACGGCGAACTTGAAGACCTCGCGTCCGTTCATGCCGACGCTCTGGCCCATCTCGAAGCCGCCGGGCAGGGTGGGGGCCACACAGCGCAGGTACAGGCTGGGTCCCCCTGCGCCGTCTGCCCCCATGATGAACTCCTGAAAGCCCAGGCCCTCCGGCACCGGACCCACCACCGCCGCGCCCGCGCCGTCGCCGAACAGGATGGCCGTGCCCCGGTCCTGCTGGTCCACGATCTTGCTCAGCGCCTCGGCCCCCACCACCAGCACGCGCCGCGCCACGCCGGACTGGATCAGGCCCGAGGCCACGCTCAGCGCGTACACGAAGCCGCTGCAGGCGGTGGACAGGTCAAAGGCCGCCGCGCCCGTCAGGCCCACCTGCATGGCGATCAGCGCGGCGGTGGACGGCATCAGCGCGTCGGGACTGACCGTGGCGCAGATCACTGCGTCCACCTCCTTCAGGGCGTCCGGGTCACGCGAGAGCATGTCGCGCACCGCGCCCACGCCCACGTCCGAGGTGTACTCGTCCGGCGCCGCGAAATGCCGCTCACGGATGCCGGTGCGCGACTCGATCCACTCGGCATTGGTGTCCATGTAGGCCTCGAAATGGGCGTTGGGCACAACCCGCTCGGGGGCGTAGCTGCCCAGGGCGGTGATGCCGATGCTGGGGCGGTTGGAAAAGACGCTCATGGCCGTCACGGTAGCATTCTTTGAACGGACGTTCAATGAATTGAGTCCAGCGTTTTCAGGTGGAGTCAGATTGGGTTGAGGCTCAAGGTGTCGGGAACAGGCAGGGCAGAAGCCTGGGCAAAACGCAGGGCGAGACCAGGACAGGGAAAGGGGCGCATCCCGCAGGACGCGCCCCCTCTCAATTTCTGAACTTCGGTGTTACTCGCTCTTGTTCTCGCCCTCGGTCTGCTCGGTCTGGGGCTGCTCGGCTTCGGCTGAGGTCGCCTCATCCTGGGCTGGAGCGGCCTCGTCCTGCTGGCCTTCCTGCTGCTGCTCGCCCTGCACGGGCTTGCTCAGCTGGGCCATGGCCTGCTGGAGGCCCTTCTCGCGCATCAGGCTGGCGTAGTAGGTGTTGATGCCGTCCGGCCCCAGCTGCTTGCTCAGTTCCTGGGGGTTCATGCCGTTGGCCTGCGCCAGGGCATTCATGGTCTGGTTGAACTCGGCGTCGCTGACCTGCACCTTCAGGTCCTCGGCCAGCTTTTCCAGCGCCAGGTCACGCTTGACGCGGCTCTCGGCGTTCTTGGACAGGTCGGCCATGAACTCGCCGAGCTTGCCCTGCTCCTGCATGAAGCTCTCGTACTCGCCCCACTTGACGCCCTGGCGGCCGAGGTCGTCCTTGATCTCCTCGAGCATGGCGTCGCGGCGGCGGTCCAGCAGCGCGGCAGGAATCTCAGCTTCCATGTTCTCGGTCAGATGGGTCACGAACTCCTCGCGGCGGGCGGTCTCGCCCTCCTGCGCGGCGCGGCGCTCCAGCTCGGCCTTCAGGTCGGTGCGCAGCCGCTCCAGGCTGTCGAAGTTCAGGCTCTTGGCGAAGTCGTCGTCCAGGTCCTGGGTCTTCTTGACCTTCACGTCCTGGATGACCACCGTGACGCTGTGCTCGGGGTGCTCGTGGTCGCCGTGCTGGTGGGCAGGCACGGTGATTTCCACGGTGTCGCCCTTGTTCTTGCCCAGCAGCGCCTCACGGACATGGGCCTCGGCGACGTCCAGGTAGATGGGGTAGGTGCCGCCGTCCTCGCCCTGCTCCTCCACGGTCACCTGATCGCTGGCCTCGATGGGCCGGTTGGCCTCCTCAAAGGTGGCGTTGCGCTCCTGCAGGTCACCCAGGGTGCGGTCCATGACGTCGTCGGTGATGGCGGGGGACTCGGCGCTGAGGCTCAGGCCGCTCCAGTCGCCCAGCTTCACTTCAGGATAGGTTTCGCCGGTGACCGTGAACTCGAACGGCTGGCCGTTGACCACCGGCTGGGGGTCGATGTTGGCGTCCACCAGGCTCAGCTGCAGTTCGCGGGCGGCCTGCGAGTAGTGGGTCTGAAGCAAGCGGTCGCGCACTTCCTGTTCCACGTAGCCCTTGCCCACGCGGCCCTCGATCACCTTGCGCGGGGCCTTGCCGGGGCGGAAGCCGGGAACGCGCACGTCGCGTGCGAGTCCGGACCACACCTGGTCATATGCACGGTTCACTTCGGAGGCGGGAACGGAAACCCTGAACTCCACCTTGTTGCCCTCTCTGCTGATCAGTTCTGCCACGTCATTTCTCCCGTTCGCTGTCCCGTGAGGCAAGAGGTCCAGTGGGGACCCCCGCCAGGGGCGCATTCCAGCTTTGATTTTTTGCCGTGCCGGCGGCGCTGCCCAGGGGTGCGGGGCCCGCGCTCACGCGGCATGCCGCCCGGCATCATAGTGCGTTTTGCCCCCCGGCGTACACCCATGCCGGTTGTCCCTTCTGCCACTGGCCCATCAGGGCAGCGGCGCGGCGGCCTCCCCGTGGGGGAAAAGGCCGCCGCGCCGCGTGTGCTGTGGTGCGAGGAAAGGGACTTGAACCCTCACATCCTATGGATACTAGATCCTAAGTCTAGTGCGTCTACCAGTTCCGCCATCCCCGCATGTGCTGCCCAGCCTAACATCCAGACCGGCCGAAGCTCAAAGAAAAATCCGGCCCTGACCCGTGTGGGCGAGAGCCGGATAAAAGTGGGGTGGATTAGGGGACTTGAACCCCCGGCCTCCGCTTCCACAGAGCGGCGCTCTAACCAACTGAGCTAAACCCACCGTACGTCCTGATCGCCGCAGCTCACAGGCCCACACATCCTAGGCGTCCTCAGCCGGGGTGTCAATGACCGCCGCTGGCCCTGCGCCTTCATCCTCGCCGTGCGCGTGCTGCAGCTTGCGCCAGCGCCCCTCCACCCGCGCTTCCCAGCCCTCACCGGTGGGCTGGTACAGCCCCAGCCGGACGCCGTCCGGCAGGTACGTCTGCGCGAACGAGCCGCCCGGATCGTCGAAGTAGTACGCGTAGCCCCTGCCGTAGCCCTGCTGGCGCATCAGCGCGGTGGGGGCGTTGCGCAGGTGCAGGGGCACCGGCAGCGTCTCGCCGTCGCGCACCGCGTCCAGCGCCCGTTTCCAGGCCACATACACGCTGTTGCTCTTGGGGGCCAGCGCCAGGTACACCACCGCCTGCGCCAGCGCCAGATCGCCCTCCGGACTGCCCAGGAACTCGGCGGTGTCGCGGGCGGCAATGCACAGCCGCAGCGCCTGCGGGTCCGCCAGCCCGATGTCCTCGGCGGCCATTCGCACGATCCGGCGGGCCACGTACAGCCCGTCGGCGCCGCCTTCGAGCATGCGGGCCAGCCAGTACAGCGCGCCGTCCACGTGGCTGCCGCGCACCGACTTGTGCAGTGCGGAGATCAGGTTGTAAAAATCCTCGCCGTTCTTGTCCATCTGCGGCAGGTGGCGGCCAAACGCCTCGGTCACGGCCTCGGGGGTGATGGGGCTGGCAAGGCTGCTGGCCACCTCCAGCGTGCTCAGGGCGCGGCGGGCGTCGCCGTCGGCCAGCCGGGCCAGCAGGTCCAGCGCCTCGTCGGTGGCCCCGGTGCCTGGCAGGCCGCGCGGGTCCGCAAGCGCCCGGTCCAGCAGCCCGCGCACCTCTTCCTGACTCAGGGCTTCGAGCACCAGCGTCCGCGCCCGCGATCTGAGCGCCGGATTGACCTCGAAACTGGGGTTCTCGGTGGTGGCCCCGATCAGGGTCAGGAGCCCGGATTCCACATGAGGCAGCAGCGCGTCCTGCTGGGCCTTGTTGAAGCGGTGAATCTCGTCCAGAAACAGGATGGTCTTCTGGCCCCGCCCCCGCAGGCGTTCGGCCTCGGCGGTGGCCTCGCGCACGTCCTTGACCCCGGCAGAAACGGCGGACAGCGCGATGAAATGTGCGCCCACCTCGCCGGCCAGCAGCCGCGCCAGCGTCGTCTTGCCCACGCCCGGCGGTCCCCACAGGATCAGTGACCCCAGCCGGCCCGACGCCAGCACCCTGGACAGCGGCTTGCCCGGCCCCAGCAGGTGCGTCTGACCCACCACCTCCGACACGGCGCGTGGGCGCAGGCGTTCGGCCAGCGGGGCGGGCGGGTCAAACAGGGTCATGGCGCCGAGGATAGTGGGTCCGGCGCGCGGCTTTGTGGACCGAACTGCGATTTATGCTGGGTGTATGGACTTTGCCAAGCAGGTGGAACTCGCCCGTTTTCCCGCCGGGGTGGTGGTCACGGTGCGCGGCACCCCGCAGGGCCGCCTCTTCCGCGCCGTGTGGGCCGAAGACGGGAAGCCGGGGCGTGGGCTGGAACTGCTGCTGACCACCGAGGCCGTGAAGATGTACGGCGAGGGGCCGACGGTGGTGCTGGCGCTGGAAAGGCTGAAGAAGGCGGCGCAGGCCGGGCTGCCTGCCGTGGGTGCGGACGGCACATATCAGCGGGCGGTGTTCGTGGGGGACTGACGCAGCGGTGGGCGGGGTCCGGTAGGCGAGCGGCAGGGGAGCGTCTATCTTGACCAGTCATGGACATCGCAGAGCGTTACATCCGGCTGGCCCACGCCATCGACGTGCATTCGGAAGGCTTCGTGGACGGCTACGGCGGGCCGCCGGAGTGGGCGGACCGCACCCGGCGCGAGCCGGCCGAGTTGCAGGTCCAGGCCGGGGCGCTGCTCTCGGACGTGCAGAACGTGGCCGACGCCGCCCGGCGCGAGTTTCTGCGCGTGCAGGTGTCGGCCATGCACACCATGACCCGCCTGATCGGCGGCGAGGCCATCCCGTACGGGCAGGAGGTGCGCGGGCTGTACGACATTGACCCGGTGCTCACGGACCTGAACGGGCTGGACGCGGCCCTGGACGCCCTGGAAGCGGCGGTGCCGGGCAGCGGGCCGCTTTCCGAACGCATCGAGAAGCTGCGCCAGAAGGTGATTGTCCCCAGAGAAGATCTGCTGCGGCTGGCGCAGCCGATCCTGGCCGAACTGCGGCGGCGTACCCAGACCCGGTTCGGGCTGCCGGAAGGCGAGGACTTCAGCATCTCGCTGGTGTCGGATAAGCCGTGGGGCGGGTACAACTGGCCGCTGGGCAACCTGAAAAGCCGCATTGACCTCAACACCGATCTGCCGGTGCCGCTGACCGGCCTGCCGGACCTGCTGGCCCACGAGGGCTACCCCGGCCACCACACCGAGCATGCCACCAAGGAGGCCCGGCTGGTGCGCGAAAAGGGCTGGCTGGAACACGGCATTCAGCTGATGAACGCCCCCGAATGCGCCGTGTCCGAGGGTATCGCCACCAATGCCCTGGACGCGGTGATGGGCCGGAACGAGGTACGCGACTGGCTGGGCGGCGAACTGGCCGCGCTGGCCGGACTGAACGGCGCGGACGTCCTGGGTTTTCTGGACGTGACCGTTGCGCAGAAGGGACTCAAGGGAACGAGCGGCACGGCGGCGCTGATGCTGCACGGTGAGGGCCGCCCCGAGGCCGAGGTGCTGGAGTTTCTGCGCCGCTACGCCCTGGCCACCCCGGAACGCGCCCGGCAAACCCTGCGCTTTATCGGTCAGCCGCAGTTCCGGGCGTACATCTTCACCTACAGCGTCGGCAGCGATCTGGTTCAGGGCTGGATGAAAAAACACGGCCCCGAGGGCTTTGGCCGCCTGCTGCACGAACCGCTGACGCCGGGCCAGCTGGCCGCCGACTGATACGGGCTCTGATTGAATCGTTTGCAAAACGATGAAAATCCGAGCGAAGCGAGAACGAGTACAAGGGGTTCTGGGCGTGGAGTTAGCCAACCGGCGCCCTCCCGGTTTGTTGACGAAACAGACGGAATCCGTATGAGCGACGCGCACCGGGACCGGAGGGAGGCTCCGGCGGCCCGCGCTTCTCAGGCGGTAGACTCCGGACCTATGCCGGTAGAGGTGGGCACGCGCCTGGCAGGTCGTTACGATCTGCGTTCCCCGCTGGGCGAGGGCGGCAGCGCGCTGGTGTTCCGCGCCCACGACTCGCTGCTGGACCGCGACGTGGCGGTCAAGATGATGCACGCGCATGTGCCGGATTCGGACCGGCAGCGCTTTCTGCGCGAGGTCCGTACGCTGGCCCGGCTGACCCATCCGGGGGTGGTGCCGGTGCTGGATCTGGGCGTGGACCCCAGCGACGGCCGGCCCTTTTTCACCATGCCGCTGATGACCGGCGGGCCGATCACGGTGCTGGGCCCGCTGGAGGACGCCCCCACCTCGCTGGCCCGCTTTCTGACGGCGGCCAGCTTTGCCTCGCGGGCGCTGCACTTCATTCATTCCCGCGGAATCATCCACCGCGACCTGACCCCCGGCAACGTGCTGCTGGACGAGGCGTGGCTGCCGCGCATCATGGATTTCGGGCTGGTGGCGCTATCAGACCACACCCAGCAGCTGACCCGCAGCGGCCTGACACTGGGCACGCCCGCGTACATGGCCCCGGAGCAGGCCAAGGGGATTGGCGTGGGGCCGCTGAGCGACCTGTACGCGCTGGGGGCGGTGCTGTACCGGGTGGCCTGCGGCAGCCCGCCCTTTGTGGGTGACAGTGACCAGAGCGTGCTGTTTCAGCATGTCTACGAGAAGGTGATCGACCCACGCGACCTGAACCCGGCCATTCCCGACGCGGCGGCGCGGGTGCTGCTGGCGCTGCTGTCCAAGAAACCCGAGGACCGGCCCGAGTCCGGCGAGGCGCTGGCCCACCTATGGGCGCTGGCCCGGCGCGACATCTGGACCGGGCACGCGCGGGGCCAGTACCGCGGCGGACGCACCCGCACCGGCGAACATCCCGACGGCCCGGCCCGCGTCTCGAATCTCAAGGAGGTCTGGAGCGTGCCGCTGCCCGGCGAGGTCACCTGGCCCGCTGCCGTGGTGGGCGAGGGCGATCTGGTGGCGGTGGGCACGCGCGGCGGGCAACTGGTGCTGACCCACGCCTCCGGGCGACCCTTTGCCACCTACGCCGCCCGCGACGAGGTCACTGCCCCGGCAGCCTTTCAGGGCGGGCACATCTTTTTCGGTGCGTGGGACGGCACGCTGCGCCGGGTGGAACTGCAGGGCGGCGCGGAGGTCTGGCGACATCAGGCCCGCGCCGAGCTGACCGGCGCACCAACGCTGTGGGCCGGTCAGGTGCTGGCCGCCAGCCGCGACGGTCACCTGCACGCCCTGAGCGCCCGCACCGGCGAACTGGCCTGGGCCTACCGCGCCGATGGCCCGGTGGCTGCCAGCCCGCTGGTGTGGGCCGGCGCGGCGCTGGTCTGCGATGAAAATGGCTGGCTGCATGCCCTGGACGCCCGTAACGGCAGCCCGCTGTGGAAGGCGGAGGTGGGCACGGTGCACGGCACTCCCGCGCTGCTGCCCGGCCCGTCCGGCACGGCGACGCTGGTGGTGGCGACCTGGGAGGGCGAGGTTCACGCCCTGGCCCTCAGCGCCGCGTCGGGGCGGGCCATGCTGGCCGAGGACGAGGCGAACCTGTGGACCTACGATCTGGAGGACGAGGTATGGGCCTCGCCCGCCGTGACCCGCAGCGGCACCGATGAGGGCGGCTTGGCGATCCTGGCCGGCTGGGACGGCACCGTGCGTGCCCTGCGGCTGACCGACGGCGAGGACGTGTGGGCGCACCGCATGTCGGGCCGCGTGACGGCCAGTCCGGTGGTCAGCGCGGGGCTGGTGTTCCTGGCCTCCGAGAGCGGGCAACTGTGCGCCCTGGACGTGCGCGACGGCACCGTGCGCTGGACCCGGCAGGAGACCACCGGCGTGCAGGCCACCCCGCTGGCGGCGGGCGGCACGCTGTACGTGGCCTTCATGGACGGCACCCTGCGCGCCTACCGCCAGCACCAGCCGGAGTCGCCGGAGGGCGCGTGATTCGCCCGGCTCGGCCCGGTGATGCCCCCACCGTCGCCATCACCATCTTCCAGCGGAGGCCGAGGCTGCCGAACGCCCCGTGTGTACCGCCCGGATGACGCCACGCAGCGCGCCCTCTACAGGACTTGAGCCTCACCTCCAGCCCCACTGGGCTGGAGGTGAGGCTTGAGGCTCTGTCAACACATTGAAAGAGCTGTCAGCGCCTGAGCGGTGAAGTCAGTCCTGAGCCGCCGTTTCTCCCAGCGCCTCCAGGAACACGCCCACGAATTCCTCGTCGCTCATGGGGTTCTGGCCGGTAATCAGTTCGCGGTCGCGGACCACGTTGCTGATCCACTTCTCGCCGTTCTGCACCGTCATGCCTGCGGCGGTCAGCGCGTCGGCGGGGTAGTACAGCATGGGGGCCTCGAAGCCGCCTTCAGCGTCCTTTTCCTCGGGGGTGCTGAAGACGGTGACGCGGTAGCCCTGATAGGCGAAGTCCTCGGCTTCTGGCGTCTCGCCGGCCTCCAGCGCCCGCTGGTAGGCCCCGGCAGCCGGCTGCGCGGCCAGCAGGGCCACCGGCGCGTGGCAGATCAGCGCGGTGGGCAGCGAGCGTTCATGAAAGTGGCGCAGCGCGTGGCCCAGATCGTGGTTGTGCATCAGTTCGATCATGGGCGCGTGGCCACCAGGCAGGAACACGGCATCGAAGGCGTCCAGGTTGGTCACCGCGTCCGCCAGCGGCACAATTTCGCCGGACAGGGTTTCTTCGACGAACGCTCCAATCTGGGTGTATTCCGCCTCGTCCTTGAAATAATCCTTGCTGTCGCTGCTCTTGTCCAGCGGCGGACGGTTGCCACGCGGCGTGGCGATGATCAGCGTGTGGCCCGCCTCCACCAGCCGGTGTGCGGGCACGCCGAACTCGTTGAGGTAAAAGCCGGTGTCGAGCGTCTTGCCGTCCTGCAGACCCAGTTCAGAGTCACTGGACATGATGACGAGGATTTTCTTGCTGGTGGTACTGGCGTTGGATGCGGTCATGTCGGCCACCCTAGGCCCAGCCCACCCCACGCTCTGTCAGGTGGAACACGCTGACAGACCTGAACAGCGTGCCATAGGCAGAAAACCACGCCTTGACCATTCGTTCATGGCGGAGCATCTGGTGTCAGGGGGAAGCGGCGCCCCGGCCTCTCCCGGGCGCCGCCATGCCGCCGGGGATGCTCCCTACAGCGGCATATTCCCGTGCTTCTTGTACGGCCTCGTCTCGGTCTTGTCGCGCAGCATGGCAAACGTCTGGATCAGGCGCTGACGGGTCTCTTCCATCGGAATCACGTCGTCGATATAGCCCTTGCTGGCGGCCACGTAGGGGTTGTCGAAGGCGTCCTTGTAGTCGGCGATCTTCTCAGCGCGGGTGGCTTCAGGGTTCTCGCTGGCGTTGATCTCACGGCGGTAAACAATGTTGGCGGCCCCCTCCGCGCCCATCACGGCGACGGCGGCGGTGGGCCACGCGTACACCACGTCGGCGCCCATGTCGCGGCTGTTCATGGCGAGGTACGCGCCGCCGTAACTCTTGCGGGTGATCAGGGTGACCTTGGGCACGGTGGCCTCGGCGTAGGCGTACAGCATCTTCGCGCCGTGGCGGATGATGCCGGCGTGTTCCTGCGCCACGCCCGGCAGGAAACCGGTCACGTCCACCAGCGTCAGCACCGGCACGTTGTAGCAGTCGCAGGTGCGGATGAAGCGGGCGGCCTTGTCGCTGGCGTCGATGTTCAGCGTGCCGGCCATCACGCGCGGGTTGTTGGCGACGATGCCCACGCTCTGCCCGCCCAGCCGCGCGAAGCCCACCAGAATGTTCTTGGCCCAGTTCGGCTGGATTTCCAGGAACGTGCCGTCGTCCACCAGTTCGTGGATCACCGCGTGCATGGCGTAGGGCTTGCGCTGGTCCGGCAGCACAATGTCCAGCAGCCGGTCGTTGCGGCGGTCCACCGGGTCACTGGTCTGGTGGACCGGGGGCTGCTCGTGGGCGTTCTGCGGCAGGTAGCCCAGCAGGTCACGCACGCCCGCCAGCACGGCAGCGTCGCCGTCGTATTCCAGGTGGGCCACGCCGCTTTTGCGGGTGTGCACGTCCGCGCCGCCCAGCGCCTCGAAGGTCACGTCCTCGCGCGTCACGCTCTTGATTACCTCGGGGCCGGTGATGAACATGTAGCTGCTGCCGCCGCTCATCAGGATGAAGTCGGTCAGCGCGGGGGAATACACCGCCCCGCCCGCGCAGGGACCAAGGATGGCGCTGATCTGCGGCACTGCCCCCGAGTAGATGGCGTTGCGGTAGAAGATCTCGCCGTAGCCGCTCAAAGAGTCCACGCCCTCCTGAATGCGCGCCCCCGCCGAGTCGTTCAGGCCGATCACCGGGCAGCCGGTCTTGGCTGCCAGATCCATGATCTTGGTGATCTTGGCGGCGTTCATCTTGCCCAGGGAACCGCCTAGCACCGTGAAGTCCTGGCTGAACACGAAGACCTGTCGCCCGTCGATGGTGCCGCGCCCGGTCACCACCCCCTCGCCGGGGGCCTCCACGCCCTGCATCAGCCGTCCGCCCCGGTGCTCGACGAAGGTGCCCATTTCCAGAAAGCTGCCGGGGTCCAGCAGCGTGTTGATGCGTTCACGGGCGGTCAGCTTGCCGCCGTCACGCTGCTTTTGCTGACGCTCGTGGCCGCCGCCCGCCTCCACCTTGCTGCGCCGCTGTTCCATCTCGGCGATCAATTCCTGCAACTCCATGCCCGGCTGTGTCATGGGCCGCATCCTATCCAAACGGACGTTAGGAAGTTTCTTGGTGGCTTAGCGCGGCGGCATATTCGCCAGCAGCGTCCGCGCCTGCTCGGCCACCTCGGCATCGGCGACGACGACGTAACGGTCTGCCTTCATCCCACCAATCGAGGTAAAGTCGCGCCGTCCGCCGCTCAGGGCGTAGCCCACCAGCCCCCAGACCAGCCCGAAGATGGCCCCCACCACCATGCCGTAGGCGATGGAAAACAGCAGGTTGCCGTTGCCCAGCCCCAGGACACTGAAGATCAGGCCCACGAACAGGCCGATAAACAGCCCCTGCCCGAAGCCCAGGCCTGCCGCGCGGCCCCAGTCCAGGCGGCCCGTGACCTGCTCGACAGTCTTGAGGCCCTCACCGATGATGGCGGTGCGCTCCACCGGAAATTTCTGGTCACTCAGGTGGTCCACGGCCCGCTGGGCGTCGAGGTAATTGGTGTAGGTGGCCACGTTGACACGGGCACTCTGGTCTGGAATCAGGGCGGCGCGGGGATCAGGCTGGGTCATGGTCACGTCCTTTGCCCCAGCCTAGAGAACGGCGGCTCCGGGCGACTGAGCGCAGGGTTGAGGCGGCCTCATGCTTGCCGGCGGCCCGGTGTGGCAGCCTGACCGCTAGCGGCCCACTTCCACCTCAATGCCTTCCTGTTCACTCATGCGGACGATGTTGGCCAGGGTGTGTATCGGCACGTTCAGATCGGCGAGATGCTCGCGCCCCGATTCAAACTGTTTTTCCACCACGCAGCCCAGCCCCAGTAGCGTAGCCCCGCTGAGTTCGATCATGCCGGTCAGGGCGCGTAGCGTGCCGCCAGACGCCAGAAAATCGTCGATCACGACCACGCGGTCGTCTGGCCCCAGAAATTCCGAACTGATGAACAGGTCGACATTTCCGCCCTTGGTTCGGCTGACCGAGGACGCCGTGAAGGCCGGTTCCTTCATGGTCAGCGGCTTTTTCTTGCGGGCGTAGACCATCGGGACATTCAGTTCCATCGCTGTGGAGATGGCCGGGGCAATGCCGCTGACCTCGATGGTCAGCACCTTGTTGGGCTGCAGCGGCGCGAACAGTTCCGCGAAACGCACGCCCATTTCCCGCGTCAGCCGGGGCAGCAGCTGGTGGTTGACCAGTCCGTCCACCTTGAGAAAGCCGCCGGGCAGAATCACACCCTGCTCCCGAATCGCGTCCACCAGTGATTGCATGGGGGCGAGTGTACAGGGGCTAGGGCGCGGCGGCGCCGAACACGTACAGCACCTGAGTGTCCCCGTTGGCCTGCCGCGTGGTCTGCACTGTCAGGCCCTGCCCATCTCGGCTGAGCGCGGCGCGGGCGCTGCTGGCAGTCGGAAAGCTGCGCTCACCGATGTCGAAGCCCTGCAACTGAAGCTGGTTGGTGGCGAAGGCCAGGGCGCTGCGGGCGTCCAGCCCCCTGGGCAGGCGGTAGGTCAGCAGCGCGGTTCTTTGTGCCGCGTCGTAACGGGTGCCCAGCACGCTGGCCCCCGCCGGAACCCCCACGCGCAGGCCCTGGCCTTCCTCCAGCAGGCTGGCGCTGGTCAGCCTGCCCGCGTAGATGCCCCACGCCAGCCCGGAGGTGGTGCCGCTCAGCAGGGGTTTGGGCAGTGACACGGGGGTGGTTTGCGCCACGGCAGCATGACAAGACAGGGCCAGGGCGGCAGCCAGCAGCGCCGCTTTCCAGTTCACCCACTCACCACTGGTCATGCCTGCCATCCTAGCCGCAAAACCCAGGCACCCCAAACCACATCCACTCATGCAGCCAGTTCACCTGAGTGGCAACCGAAGGCCACCTCTACGCGTCAGCGGGCGGGCCGCACGCAGCGTCACCGAGCCGGGCGGCCAGGCGAGAACGCCCTCCCTCTCTCCCGCGCCCAGCACAGCCGACGAACCCTGCCTGCTCGGGTAGGGGGCTGGAGGGTGGGGCAAAACGCTCAAGCCCCAGCCCCAAACCCGCCTAAAGCTCGTTGACCTCCGGCTTAAAGCCCACTTCCCGGATGTACCGCAGGTACTCGGCCTCACTCAGCGCCTCGTTCTTTCCGCTCAGGGCCACGAAACATGCTTCCAGCACGTTGGTGGCAAAGTTGCGGTTGCCCATGCGCGGCGTCGTGGTGATCAGCCGCGCCACGCCGCGCTGCTTCATCCAGTCGCGGTCGGCCTGCGTAATCGTCTGCGTCAGGATGGTCTTGCCCTCCAGCGACGTCGGGGCGTAGCGCTTGGCGTAGTGGGTGTCCCCGGCGATCACGTCGGCCCAGGCGTAATACCGGGTACCCTTGCCCTGCACGCTGCTTTCCTGCTTGGCCCCGGTGGGGTAAAACCAGTCCTGCGGCAGCTTGGTAATCACCGGGAGCACCACTTTTGCCACGGTCCGCAGCGCCCGCAGCGAGCGCAGCGGGCGGTCAATACCCAGCCCGAACACCACGTCCCCGAACACGATGTCCGCGCCGTGCTGTGCCAGCGCCTCGGCCATGCCGAAACGGTCCACGGCAGACACCATCAGCACCTTCCGGGTGCGCCAGTTCAGCAGCGGGTCGAGCTGGGCAATCGCGTCTCGCTCCAGCGTGTTTTTCAGGCCGCTGCCGTCCAGCACAGGCGTCTGTCTGGCGTTCGCCACCAGCTTTCTGACGTTACCGAACTGGTAGCGTTTGCCGTCCGCGATCACGTACAGGTCCGCGCCGCCCAGCCCGAAGGCGTCCACCTGCCCGTCCAGTGCCCCGAACAGTTCGGCGGCCTTCTTGCTGTCGCCGTCGGTGCCGATGCGCTCCAGGATGAACGGCTGGCCCAGCAGCGTGACCGCCTCGCGGGCATTGCCCCGGCTGCTGCCCAGACTGACGCTGACAACGTGTTTGTGGCCTGGGGGGGCCGGGGTCCAGCCGCTCAGAATGTCGCTCATGAACGGCATTGTAGGCGCGGAGAAATGCTGGGGAGGCAAAGGGCTTTGGGCCGGGCTGGTTCTGATTTTCGGCCGGACGGCGTGGGTCAGGCCCCTCCCTGCTACCCTGCCCCCTATGAAGCGCAGCCTTCCCGAACTTCAGCACTCAGCCCAGCCGCTGGTGATGGTCACGGCCTACGATTACCCCGGCGGACGCCACGCCGAGGCTGCCGGGGTGGACCTGATTCTGGTGGGCGACAGCCTGGGCAACGTCGTGCTGGGCTACGACAGCACCGCCCCGGTCACGCTGGGCGACATGATCCACCACGCCCGCGCGGTGCGGCGGGGGGCGCCGGGAACGTTCATGGTGGTGGACCTGCCGTTCGGGACGTACCACACCGGGGTACAGGACGCCATGCGCAACGCCGTGCGCGTCATTCAGGAGACGGGCGCGGACGCGATTAAGATGGAGGGAGCCTCGCCCGAGATCCTGGGCGTGGTGCAGACGCTGACCCGCAACGGCATCCCCGTGATGGGCCATGTGGGCCTGATGCCCCAGACCGCCACCGCGCAGGGTGGCCTGAAGGTGCAGGGCAAGGACGACGCCAGCGCCCGCGCTACCCTGGAAGGCGCTGTGGCCCTGGAAGCGGCGGGGGCCTTTGCGCTGGTGCTGGAGGTCATTCCCGCCCGCCTTGCCCGGCTGATCAGCGAGCGGCTGAGCATTCCCACCATCGGCATCGGTGCGGGCGTCGGCTGCGGCGGGCAGGTGCTGGTCACGCATGACCTGCTGGGCGTGTATGAGGGCGAGGAAAAGAAGATTGCCAAACGTTACGCTGAGGTGGGCCAGATTTCCCGCGAGGCCATCGAGCGCTACGCCGCCGAGGTCCGCGCCCGCGAATTTCCCGCGAAGGACAACAGCTTTGTGATGAAGGACGAGGTGCTGGACAGGCTGTACTGAGCGGGGCAGTGGCCAGACAGGCCCACCACACAGCGTTCTGGTGATGGACCTGTTCGTCATTCTCTGCGCTTGAGGAGGATGCCAGAACAGCTCAGTTGCCGGAGGCCTGGTACGCCCGCCTCAAGACCTCGGCCACTTCCGGGCGGGTGAATTCGGGCGGCAGGTTCTGGCCCGCCCGCAGCTTCTCGCGGACCCTCGTGCCGCTCAGGACCAGATGGTGCGCGGCGCCGTGCGGGCAGGTGCGCGGGCTGACCAGCTGCGCGCAGGACTGGCAGTAGAAGGTGTGCTCGAACTTCAGGATGCGGATGCCCAGTTCCTCGGCGGTGAACGCACCAAAAATCTCCTGCGCGTCGTAGGTGCCGTAGTACTGGCCCACACCCGCGTGATCGCGCCCCACGATGAAGTGGGTGGCCCCGTAGTTGCGCCTGGAAAGCGCGTGCGTGATCGCCTCGCGCGGCCCGGCGTAGCGCATGGCGGCGGGGTAGACGCTCAGCAGCGTGCGGGGGGCAGGGTAGTAGCGGTCCAGCAGGACCTCGTAGGCCTCCACCCGCACGCCGGCGGGGACGTCGTCGCCCTTGGTGGTGCCCACCAGTGGGTGCAGCAGCAGGCCGTCCACCAGTTCCAGCGCCACCTTGTGCAGGTACTCGTGCGCCCGGTGGATCGGGTTGCGGGTCTGGAAGGCCACCGTGGTGCGCCAGCCGCGCGCCTCAATGACGGCGCGGACCTCGGCGGGGGTGCGGTGGTGCTGCGGAAAGGCCCCACGCGGCACCGCAAGCAGCGTCACCGGCCCGGCCAGATTGATCTCGCCCTGCGCGTACAGCGCTGCCACGCCGGGGTGGGCGGCCTCCTCGGTGCGGTAGACCTCGCGGGCCTCCCAGGCCTTGCGGGCCTCGAACTGCTCCTGCACGTCGATCCATCCCACCGCCGCGCCGCCACGGGTCAGCACGACGCGGCCCCGCAGGGCACCGGCCTCGGCGCGGCCCACCGGCAACGTGATGGGCAGGCCCCACGGGGTGCCGTCCGCCAGGCGCAGATGCTCGATCACGCTCAGGTAATCGGCCTCGCCCAGAAAGCCGGTCAGCGGCGAGTACGCGCCGGTGGCCAGCAGTTCCAGATCGGCAGCGCTGCGTTCGGACAGGTCCAGGCGGGGCAGACCCCTGAGTTCAGCCTCGGACACGTGGTCGACCTGATGGACCAGCACGCCGCCCAGCGGCGTGGGCAGGGTGGTCACGGGATGGGGAAGGGTGGGCATGTGGATTCTCCTGGGTTAAATTTAAAGTGGATGAAAGAGGTCAACTATTGGCCTAAAAAAAGATCAGAGCCTACCGTCACCAGCCCACAGTCCGCACTCGGTCTTGCCCTGCCCGGCCCAGCGTCCGGCGCGGGCGTCCTCGCCGGGGCGCACGGCGCGGGTGCAGGGCCAGCAGCCCACCGACAGGAAGCCGTCGGCGTACAGCGGATTGACCGGCAGCGCGTGTTCGGCGGCGTAGGCTTCCAGCTCCTGGCGGGTCCACCCGGCCAGCGGGTTGATCCTGATTCGCACACCGCCCTCCTCGATAAAGGGAATCTCGGCGCGGGTGACGGCCTGATCTCGGCTGCGGGCGTTCAGCAGGGCGGAGGGGTTCTTGCGGCGCAGGTACTTCTGAAGCGGCGCCACCTTGCGGGCCGCGCAGCAGGCGTCGGGATTCGCGGCGTACAGCTCCGGTGGGGTGCGCCCGTCGTCCGGCGACGCGCCCGCGTTCAGCGTCACGAATTCCAGCTGCGGGTAGCGCTCGGCCAGCCGGTCACGGGTCTGAAGTGTTTCGGGAAAGTGGTAACCCGTATCCACAAAAACAACCTGCCCCCGGTAACCCGCCCGCACCGCCAGATCGATCAGCACGGCGCCGTTCAGGTTGAAGGCGCTGGGCATCAGCACGTCCGGGTGGGTCTGGATGGCCCAGTCGATGAGGGCGAGGGTCTCTGACTCCTTTCCGCCTGTGGGAGAGGCTGACAGAGGGCGCGATTCAGCGGCGAATCCGCTCACGCCCGCCGTCACTCTTCCCCCAGCGCCTGCAATAGACCCCGCAGTCCTTCTTGCACGGTCAGCTCAGCGGTTCGCAGGTGCAGGTCCGGCGTTTGCGGAGCCTCGTAGGGATCGCTGACGCCGGTGAAGTGCTGAATCTCGCCCGCAATCGCTTTCAGGTACAGCCCCTTCACGTCGCGCGCCGTGACCACCTCCAGCGGTGCGTCCACGAACACTTCCAGCGCGTTCGGTAGGGCGGCCAGCACCTCACGGCGGGTGTCGGCGTAGGGGCTGATGGCGCTGACCAGCACGGTCACGCCGTGTCTGGCCAGCAGGCCCGCGACGAAGCCGATGCGGCGGACATTGGTGTCGCGGTCCTGACGCGAGAAGCCCAGGCCTTTACTCAGGTTCTCGCGTACGGCGTCGCCGTCCAGCAGCTCCGCCGCCACGCCACGCGCCGTCAGTTCGGCGTGCAGGGCGGCGGCCAGCGTGCTTTTCCCGGCCCCGCTGAGGCCGGTGAACCACACCACCCGGCCCGCCCTGGCGGTTTCAGGCTCAGGCCGGCGCTCCAGCGTGGCGGTCATACGCCCACCAGCTCACGCCCGGCGTCCTGTGCGGCCAGCACAATGTCGGGCAGGAAGTGCTCGTTGCCTACCCGATCCGCGTATTCCACGAAGCTCTCGCCCTCGGCCCTGTGCGTCTTGAAATCGCTCAGCACCTTATCGGTGTACTCGGTCAGACGGACGGCGGGGACAATGCCCTTGAGCTTGGCCCCGGTCCGCTGCGCCTGCCCGATGCTGCCGGCCAGATGCACGTTGTAGACCTCCTCTTCCCCCCGCAAGGCCCCCATGAACCCCAGATCGGCCACCTGATAGCGCGTGCAGGCGTTGCTGCAGCCGGTCAGGTTGATCACGAACGGCACGTCCAGATCGCTGTGCAGGGGTTCGAGCGTGTCGATCAGGCCCGCCACCCGCGCCTTGGTCTCGGTGTGGGCCAGCCGGCAGAACTGCGTGCCGGTGCAGGCGATGGTGGTGCCGCGCAGCGTCGCCTTGGGCGCGAGGTCCAGCCGCTCCAGCTCGGTCACCAGCGCGGCCACGTCCTCCGTCCGCACATGCGGAATCATCATGTTCTGGAAGGCGGTGGTGCGGACCACGCCCCCGCCGTAGCGCTCGCTCAGGTCGGCCAGCGCCCGCGCCTTGGCCGGGTCGATGCGCCCCACGGTGGTGGTCAGCACCACGTAGTTCAGCCCGCCCTTCTGCGGGTTGACGCCCAGCACGTCGCTGCCGCCGAAGCGGGCCACCGGGGCCGGGGGACCGTCGCGCAGCGGGCGGCCCAGGTATTCGGTCTCCACGATTTCACGGAACCGTTCCACGCCCAGGTCCTTGATCAGGTACTTCAGGCGGGCCTTCTTGCGGTTGACGCGATAGCCGTGATCGCGGTATGCCCCGGCAATCGCGCGGCCCACCTCCACCACCTCATCGGGGCGGATAAAGACGCCCAGCCGTCTGGACAGGTGCGCCACCGCGCCCAGGCCGCCGCCCACCCACACGTCGAAGCCCACCTCGCCCTCAACCGTATGCGCCAGAAAGCCGATGTCGTTGACCAGATGAATGCCTTCCAGTTCCGGCGTGCCGGTCAGGCTGATCTTAAATTTGCGCGGCAGGTCCTGGAAGTCGGCATTGCCGCTGAGGGTGCCTTCCATCGCCCGGGCCAGCGGGCGCACGTCGATCACCTCGCGGGCGTCCAGCCCCGCCAGCGGCGAGGCGATCACCGCCCGGACAGTGTCGCCGCAGGCCCCGCGGGTGTGCAGCCCCACGGTGTCCAGCCGGTCCAGAATCGCCGGAATGTCCCCAATCCTGAGCCAGTGAAACTGAAAGGCCTGCCGGTCGGTCACGTCCAGCAGCCCGCGTCCGTAGTCCTGGGCAATACCCGCCACCACGCGCAGGGCGTCCGCACTCAGCTCGGCGGTGGGCACCTTGACACGCATCATCAGGAAGCCGTCCTCAATAGGGCGCTGCGGGTACACCCCGGCCCACTTCAGAAGGTCAATTTTTTCCGGGTCAATTGCCCCGGCGGCGGCGTACTGCGGAATCAACTCAAAGATCTGGAAGGGCGGCAGCTCTTTTTTCAGGGTTTCGATGTCGGACATGTGGGATACCTCGGGGGTGGAGAGAGCGCAGTCTCAGCGGCTCAGGACGGCGTAGCGCAGGCGGCGGTACTGGAAGTACATCAGGCAGCCCACACAGATCTTCTGGCTCAGGTTCAGGCCCGCCAGCGCAATCACGGCCAGCCCCAGACCGAGGCTCAGCAGCGGCGCTCCGGCCAGCCCGCTCAGGGCCGAGGCCAGCAGGAAGACCCCGCCCACGCCCTGCGCAAAGTGGTGGGCGCGGGGGTCCTCAGCGACGACTTCGGGCCTCAGCCCCAGCCGTCGCCCGAACATTCGGTACGCGGCCCGCAGCGGTGAGAGGTCCGGGCGCAACGCCCCCAGCAGTATGGCCGCCCCCAGGGCCAGCGTCAGGGCGCCCAGGCCTGACACCAGCGCCAACGTGGTGACGCCGATTACCGTGTACTGGTTGAACTTCAGCGCGCTGAGGTCCGTCTGGGCGGGGCCGGAAGGGAGGCGGGCGAGGGCTGAGGTAATCATTGATCAAAAAGGTAAACCTTTATTGATGACAAAACAAGTCAACTATTACCGGGTGAGCTAGACCGGGCGGTTCAGCCGGGGTCAAGTCGTACAGGTGACGGTACACGTCGCGCATCCGCTGGAACTCGGCGTTGTTGCGCTGCAGTTCCTCCAGTTGCAGGGAAAGCTCGATCTGGTGGACCTGCAATTCATGCTGCTGAAACTGAAAGTCCAGCGCCAGTTGCGCCGGGGCCACCGGGGAAGGCGCGGCGGCGCGGCCCGCACGGGCCTGCTGCTCGGCCTGCGTCCGCAGGTCCGTCCTGGGCCCAGCATCGGCAGTTCTGGGGGGGGTCTGGCAGCACGGCATATCTGGTCCTCGCATGGGCTTGAGGGTGGGTAGAAAAGGGCCACCGCCAGCGCGTGTTGTGGGCGGGTCTGCCCGCGCGTCCGCTGCCGGAGAATGAACATCCTGCCAAAGAAAAAGGGATGGTGCCCCACACTGGCAGTTCATGTGGCCATACACCGTAAACAAATTCTCAGCGCCGGGTGATGAGGCTGGCGGGCGTCCGCTGTCCCGGCCCATGTCCGCGTGGTCCCGCGCGGGGCCGTGGGCATTACACTCGGTTCCGTGAAGACGCACACCGTACAGGTTGGGGACGTGACCCGTGAACTGCCCATTGTGGAGGTCGCCCCAGGCGTTCATGTGGCGCTGTTCAACATGCTGGGCGACACCGAGGTCACTGAGGCCGCCGGCAAGGCGCTGGCCCGCCTGCTGCCTGCCGATATCGACGTGCTGGTCACGCCGGAGGTCAAGGCGCTGTCGCTGGCGCACGTCATCAGCCGTGAGACGGGCAAGCCGTACATCGTGATCCGCAAGACGCAAAAGCCCTACATGGTGGACCCGGTGGCGCGGGAAGTGGTCAGCATCACCACCGGCATTCCGCAACTGCTGGTGCTTGACGGCTTTGATGTGCCCAAGATTCGGGGCCGCCGGGTGGCCATTGTGGACGATGTGGTTTCCAGCGGCGGCACCCTGCACTCGCTGCGCCAGATCATCGACGAGGTGGGCGGCGAGGTGGCCGCCGTGCTGGCCGTCTTTACCGAGGGTGAGGAGCGCGAGGAGGTCACGGCGCTGGGCCACCTTCCGCTGTTTCCTGGTGCCTGATTCCCCGGTCTGACCGGGGACGGGGCCGCGGGCTAAGCTGGGGCATGACCCAGGCCAACCAGGAAGTGAGCGTGAAGATTGGCGGCGTGAGCCGCACCCTGCCCAGCGCCCGGGCGGGCAGCATGGGCCGCGTGCCGCTGGTGGAATTCATCGGCGACAGCGAATTCACCAAGGCGGTGGCCAGGGAAATGCTGGTCATGATTCCCGAAGGCACCGAGGTGCTGCTGACGGTGGTGACCAACGCGCTGCCGCTGGCCCACGAACTCAGCCACCTGAGCGGGCTGCCCTACGAGTGCGTGCGCAAGAAGCGCCGCCCCTACATGCAAGACCCCATCATTCAGGACGCCCCCAGCATGACCCTGGGGGTGGCCGAGACCTTCTGGCTGGACAGTCCGCACGCTGCCCGCCTGCACGGCAAGAAAGTCGCCATTGTGCAGGACGTGATTTCCAGCGGCGGCACCGCGCAGACGCTGGCCCGCATCGTCGAACGTTCGGGCGGCACCGTCAGCGGGTACGTGGCCGCCTTCCGGCAGGGCGAGGGCGCCCTGAGCCTGCCCTTCAAGTACCTGGAAAAGCTGCCTGCCCGGATCTGAAGCCCGGTGACCAGAAAGTTCAGCCGCCGCGACTTTCGGCTGACGTGCGGCTCACCCACGCCCGTTAGCCTGACCGGACGATGGTGGACTGGATTCAAAACCTGATGAGTAGCCTGGGGTACCTGGGCATCGTGCTGCTGATGGTGCTGGAGAACGTGTTTCCGCCGATTCCCAGCGAGCTGATTCTGCCCTTGGCGGGTTTTGCGGCCTCGCGCGGCGACCTGAGCGTCGTGGGCGTGGTGCTGGCGGGCACGCTGGGCAGCGTCGTGGGCACCCTGCCGCTGTATTTCATCGGGCGGGTGTTCAGCGAGGAGCGGCTCGTGGCCTGGGCTGACCGGCACGGCCGGTGGCTGGCCCTGAGCGGCCAGGACATCCGTAAGCCCGACGACTGGTTTGACCGTCACGGTCCGAAGGCGGTGCTATTCGGGCGCATGGTGCCGGGCATCCGCAGCCTGCTGAGCCTGCCGGCCGGCATGAGCGAGATGGCGCTGCCCACCTTCTTGCTGTACAGCGCTATTGGTTCGGCGCTGTGGGCCAGCCTGCTGACCGGCGCGGGCTACCTGCTGGGCGATCACTACGAGCGGGTGGGCGAGTACCTCGGCCCGGCCTCCACCGTGATTGTCGGGGTTCTGGTGGTCGTGGCCACCGTGTGGTTTGTGCGTCGTCGGCAACAGGCCGCCGCGCAGCCCGCCCGGGCAGACCACACGGAGCAGCCAGCCCGACGTCAGAGCTGAGCACCATCTCAACGCTGACGGGCGCGGCGCACAGGTTCGGGCGCGTCCAATCAGGGCGGGGTCTGCGGGTGATCGCGGCACAGGAAGGTGCCCAGCGGCCTCGCCGCCCGGGTTGTTCCGGTTCAGGTACGGCGTGATCAGGGCCACGAGGGCGCGCTGCAGGGAGCTGACTGCCGCGCTGGCCGCTACCGGGCACACCGATCACACCCTGAAGCTGTGGCCCAGACCGGGCCACAGTCTCGGCCCAGCGGCAGACCTCACGCGCGATGGCTTTGCCGCAATGGCCGCCGGGCCGAGGAACGACATGGCGGCGTGGCTGCGGGCAAAGGCGCGCACCCGGACCGGCACGCTGACCCGGCGGGTGTGGCAGGTGAGCTAGAGGGCCGCCTGTTGGTGCGCCGCCTTCAGGGCCGCGAGCGCCCGGCCCCGGTGGCTGATCGCCTGTTTCTCGGCCACGGTCATCTCGGCCAGGGTGCGGGTCTGGCCGTCGGGGACAAACAGAGGATCGTAGCCGAAGCCGCCGCTGCCGCGCGGGCCTTCCAGCAGCGTGCCGGGCAGTTCGCCCCGGTACGTCTCCACGTGCCCGTTGGGATGGGCCAGGATCACCACCGACACGAACCGGGCACGGCGGTTGCCCTGCCCGCGCAGCCGCTCCAGCAGGTAAAGGTTGCGCTCCAGATCGCTGTCCCGGCCGCCAAAACGTGCGCTGTACACGCCCGGCTCGCCGTTCAGGGCGTCCACCTCGATGCCGCTGTCGTCGGCCAGGGCGTAGGTGCGGGTCATCAGCGCCACCGTGCAGGCCTTCAGGGCAGCGTTTTCCTCGTAGGTGGCGCCGGTTTCCTCGGGCAGGGTCAGGTTCCCCAGCGGCCGCAGGGTCCAGCCCAGTTCCGCCAGCGCCTCGCCGATCTCGCGCACCTTGCCGGCGTTTCCTGTCGCCACCGTCACCTGCATTGCCCCGTTGTTCGTCACGCCCCAGAGTGTACGGGGAAAAGCGCGGCGTGGTGTGCATGGCCGCGCGGTGCAGGTGGCCGCTCTTAGCGTGCCCGGGCCGTGCCGTCTGCCCCCCGTAGCGGCAGTTCGGCACGCACCCGCCAGCGGGCCTCACCTGGGCGCCTCTCGAACAGGGTCAGGCCCGTGTAGGTCTGCGCGATAAAGGGCCGCAGGCGCCCTTCCAGCTCGCGGCGCAGGCCCTGTGGATCGGTGCCGCCGTAGGGTTGCACCACGGTGAAATGCGGCTGCCAGGTGTCCAGCCCGCGAGGCGTGTGCAGCAGCGACATGCGGGCGGCTTCGTGCGGCTGCCCCCACAGCCCCCGCGCCACCGGCCCGGAAAAGGGCGAACGCGTCACGAAGCGCGACAGGCGTGCGAGCAGCAGGGTGTGCGCCACCAGCAGGGCGGGGGAAGGGTCGAGCTGCAGCACCCAGGTTTCGCCGTCGTCCCAGACCTCGATCCTGCCGCCGCTCAGGGACAGGTCCGCGTCCGGCGACAGGCTGTCGACGCAGGCCCGCGCCTCGGCCTCCAGGGCGGACCACCACGCGGGATGGGTACCGAACCCCTCCACCACCGTCAGATGAAACCCGAAGGGTCCGGCGTCGGCCTGCCACTCCGGACGCAGAAAGGCAGGCAGGACCAGGTCGCGCTGGGCCCGCACGTCGAATCCCAGCAGTTCGGAACCGCTGCGGTACAGCGCGGAATCGGCGCCGGGACACAGGTAGACGGCAAAGGACGGTGCGGTGTCGGGCATGCAGGATTGTGGCAGATGCCGGTCTGGCGCGGCCCTTCACGTGGGGGTTATCCTGGATCTCGGCTCCTGTTTCAGCAGTGAGAGCGCCGCCACAGGCCCCGCCGCTGTCAGCCTTGCTCCGGTGTCCCGGTCCGGCTGACCGTATAGTGTGGCCTCATGCGGTCAGGTTCCCGTCTCTCGTTTCTTTTGCTGGTGTGGCTGTTGGCCGCTCCTGTGGGCGAGGCGCAGACCATCAAGTACGACAAGCCCATCGTGATCGTCAAGGGCGGCACCTACCGGGGCAACTGGCAGAGTCTGGACCCCAAGGTTCCGGCGGTGACCGTCGCTACCGGTCAGAAGGTGGTGATCGAGAACTCCAACATCCGCAGCAAGGGCCACCTGATCTTCAGTGCCTTCAAGAAGGCCAACCTCACGGTTCGCAACACCCGTGGAACAGCCCTCAACCCGGACCGGCCGCTCAGTGAACACCGCTATCCAGGCCGGTTTCTACATGCCGAGGAATTCGTGAATATTCTCGTGCAGAACAACGAACTGGTCGGAACCTCGGGCATCTACCTGCGGGCCTATCAAGGCAAGGCAAGTCAGGGGCAGACCGTCAAGATCCTGCGCAACAAGGTCCGCAACATCAACGGACGTTACAGCGTGGGTGTGGGCCGGTTCTCGGACAAGGAGTTCCGGCTGGTTCAGTTCGTGCAGTTCAATGCCGTCCGGCGCATCAGCGGGGCAGAGATCGCCTGGAACGAGGTCATCAACGAGCCGGGCAAGAGCCGGCCCGAGGAGAACATCAATATGTACCTGTCCAGTGGCGTGCCCAGCAGCCGGATCAAGATCCACGACAATTACATCCAGGGCGCCTACGCCGTCAACCCACGGGTCAACAGCTACGCAGGCGGCGGCATCAACGCGGGCGATGGCAGCGGCAAGACCCTGGCCGAGGCCGCGGGCCACATTCTGGTGTACAGAAACCAGATCGTGTCGACGTCCAACAACGGGATTGCGGTGTCTGCCGGACACGACATCGAGGTGTACAACAACCGGCTGATCGCCAGCGGATACCTGCCCAGCGGCGCGCCTATTGCAGCCCAGAACGTGGGCCTGTACGTATGGGATCCCCACAACGACAGGGCGAAAAAGACCTTTTTCAACAATATCGTCCGCGACAATCTGGTGGCCTGGGGCAATCCGCTCAAGGGCAGGGAGGCGCAGAATCCCGTGTGGTTCCCCGATTGCGAGCCGGGCAAGTGCCGTGCCAACAGGACCCTGCCCGGCCGCGTCACGCTGACCATGGAGCGTCAGGAGTACACCCGCTGGCAGGCCAAGCTGAAGTCGGCCAAAATAACGGTGGGACCTGTTTCCAAATAAAGGTTGGATTTCCAGGGAAAGCCTGGCTGAGGTGTGGCCCGGACTCCGGGCGTGTCTCAGGCAGAGATGTGTCGTGCTAGGAAAAGGGGAGAGGCTGCGTTTTCTGACCACACCTCTTCAACCCAGCCTGGCTGAGCTATGGGCTGGATGTCTATGTGCGGGGTGCTGCGTTTATCCCGCACATAGACGGCAGCGCCATGTCGGCTGATCAGTGGCCCTGTATTGAATGCTTCTCAGATCCGGCTTAGGACTGTCTCATATGACGGTGTGAAGCGATCTCTTAACGGCTGGAAATCGATATTTGTCGGCGTACACTTTGTTTTTGTGCCCCCTTCTGGGGGTGTGGAGGCGGCGTGTAATGACGGATTTTTCACCTTTGGTCAAATTAAAGGGTATAATTCCTCTCGTTGAATAGGCTCAAACAATGCTTGTTGGCCATCAGCGCTGCGTTGCGCGCTTTTTTTTCTCATGCCGGTTCCGGAGTTTGTTCATGTTGATGTCATCACAGTCCAGCGCTCCCCGCATTGCCCTGTACACGGAGGGAACGTACCCCCAGGCCCATGGGGGCGTCAGCGTGTGGGTGGATCAGCTGGTGCGTGGGCTGAGGGACCACCGGTTCGTGGTCCAGGCTGTATCCGGGCTGCCGTTTGAGCGGGCGGCGCTGGAGTTGCCGGACAACGTGAGCTTCACGCAGGTGCCGCTGTGGGGCCAGCCGCCCCCTGCGCCCGGGCGTCCGGATGCCGCCCGCCGGCGCGCGGTGGAAGACGCGTACGCGGCGCTGCTGGACGGCCTGTGCACGATGGATCTGGACCTGTTCGCCACCGGCTTGCGGGCGCTGAGTGAGCTGGGGCAGGCCGGTGGCCTGACGGCGCTGCTGGACACACCGCGGCTGGCCCGGCTGACGCTGGAGCGGTGGTCCGGGCACGCGGCCCAGCAGGCGGCCACCCGTGGGCGCGGCGACGCCCGGCTGCCGCTGCCGACCGTGGCCGATGCCCTGGACGCCCAGCTGTGGCTGGAACATGCGCTGCGTCCTATGGGCCATCCGGCCCCGCAGGCAGACGTGGGACACGCCGTCAGCAACGGCTTTGCGGGGCTGCTGGCGCTGCACGGCCTGTGGACCCACGGCGCCCCGTTTGTGCTGACCGAACACGGCGTGTACCTGCGCGAGCGCTACATGGAGTTCCGCCGCAGCACCTACCGTCCGGGCTTCAAGGGCATGCTGCTGCGCTTTTACCGCCTGCTGTGCAGCCTGGTCTACCGCGAGGCCACGCTGGTGCTGCCGGGATCGCACTACAACCGCCGCTGGGAAGAGCGGCTGGGCGCGCATCCCGACAAGATCAGGTGCGTGTACAACGGCATTGACCCCAACATTTTCCCGCCGGCCGAGCAGGAGCCGGACGCGAGCGTGGTGAGCTGGGTGGGGCGCATCGATCCCCTCAAGGACATCGAGACGTTGATCCGCGCCTTCGATCTGGTGCGCCGCCGCAATGCGGGCGCGCAATTGCGGCTGTTCGGCGGGACCCCGGCGGGCAACGAGGGCTACCTGTATCAATGCCAGAGCCTGACCCAGCAACTGAACCTGACTGAGCACGTGACCTTCGAGGGCCGCATCGACGACATCACCGACGCCTACCGTGCCGGGCAGGTCGTGGCCCTGACCAGCGTCAGTGAGGGCTTTCCCTACACCGTGATCGAGGCCATGGCGATGGGCCGGCCCCCGGTGGCCACCCGTGTGGGCGGCGTGCCAGAGGCAGTGGGGGACGCCGGACTGATCGTGCGCCCACGCGACGTGATGGGCGTGGCCAGCGCACTGACCCGCCTCCTGGACGACGCACCGCTGCGTGCCCGGCTGGGCCGCGCCGCGCGCGAGCGGGTCATGGAACTGTTCACGCTGGACGGCTGCCTGGACGCCTACCGGCGGGCCTACCCGCTGGTGCTGGCCGGAGGAAACGGACTGTGACCGGTGGCGGCAGGCGCGAGGTGCTGCAGGCCGGGGCACCCAGCGCTGGCGGCGAGTTCGGTCGCCAGAGAGGGTTTTCTTCGCAGGACGTGCGGGAGAGCGGGGTGCGGCCCGGCTCTTCCAGTCCCCGCCTGCAGTTGCCCGGTGACCTGCCGGAGCGGCTGCGCGAGGTGGACCTGAAGCTGGCGGCCGAGCGCTCAAACGCCGTGGACGCCGAGGAACTGGCCGCCTACCTGGAGGCCGACGGCCTGGGGGACGAGGTGCTGCGCGACCGCTACGGCACCGACGGTCTGTTCGACGCCGCCGAGATGCTGTACCGGCAGAAGGGTACCGGACGGGCACTGGACCGGCTGACCGTGCCCGGTGCCCCGCCGTTTCCCTGGCGGATGCTGCTGCGCGGGCCGTTGTACCTGCTGCCGGGGCTGGCAGGCCTGCTGATCGCCCGCACCCTGGGACCGGCCGCCGATCACGCGTTTGTGCTGGCGGCGGCCTTCGGCTGGGGCTGGTCTATGACAGTGGCTGGGGTGCGCTACGCGGAGCCCTTCTCCGTGCCGGGCCGCGCCCTGCGCCTGACGCTGCTGGTTAGCGCCGGGGCCGGGCTGCTGGGCGGAGGCGTGATTGCGGCGGCACTGGGCGGTTCCGGTGCCGTCCTCACCGGCGCGCTGGTGGGCGGAGCGGTGGCGCTGTCCAGCGGCGCGGCGGGCGTGCTGCTGTCGCTGGGACGGCTGGGGCAGTTCGCCGGAGCCTTTGCCAGCCCGCTGCTGGCCGCCGGCATCGTCATGTCGCTGCCGTCGCGCCCGGCCGCGCTCGCGGCGCTGGCCCTGCTGGCCGCTGTTCCGGCCGTGGCGGCCCTCAACGTGACCCGCGCTCGCGGCAGCCTGAACGCGGCCTGGGCCACCCTGCGCCCCCACCTGCCCCACGCCGTCTACGGCTGGACCATGGCCGCCGCCTTTGTGGCCCTGAGCGCACGGCTGGGCATCTGGCCGCTGCTGCCGGTGATTCTGGGGGCCGGGCTGCTGGAGGCCGGCGTGTGGCACGTGCAGGAACGCCTGCAGACCGCAGCCCGCAGCGTGCGCGGCCTCACGCAATTGCGCCGCGTGGGCCTGTCCACCGTGCTGCTGGGGGCCGCCGGCTACGGCGCGGCGCTGGGCGCCGGGCTGGTCGCGCTGGCCGGGTTCGGCCTGCCGATCGATTTGCCGGCCTCGCTGCCCACCCTGGCGCTGTACAGCGCCGCGCTGCTGCTCAGCTCCTGGCTGGCCAACCAGGGGCGCACCACCTTTCTGACAGCGGTCTGGGCGCTGGGCGCGGCGGCCCTGCTGCTGGGCCTGCCCCCGCCCCTGTTCGCCCTGCTCGCCGTGCTCGCGCTGCTCGCGCCCACCCTGTCCACCCTCTCTGACCCCAGGAGTTACCGCTGATGACCCAGACTGCCCCGCCCCGCCCCTCCGTTCCCACCTCTTCCCAGCGCCCGCTGGTGGCCGTGACTGGCGCCGACGGCTTTATCGGCTCGCACCTGACCGAGGAACTGGTCCGCGCCGGTTACCGCGTCAAGGCCATGGCGATCTACAACTCGCAGGGCTCGTACGGGTGGCTGGACACCGTGCCCGCCGAAACCATGCAGCATGTGGAGGTGCAGCTGGGCGACGTGCGCGACGCGGGCAGCGTTCGGGCGCTGATGCAAGATGCCCAGACCGTCTACCACCTGGCCGCGCTGATCGCCATTCCTTACTCCTACGTCGCGCCGCGCTCGTACGTGGAGACCAACATCACCGGCACGCTGAACGTGCTGGAGGCTGCCCGCGAGCTGGGCACCGCGCGGGTGGTCCACACCTCCACCAGCGAGGTCTACGGCACCGCCCGCACCGCGCCCATTCACGAAAGCCACCCCCTGCAGGGCCAGTCGCCGTACTCGGCCACCAAGATCGGCGCCGACAAGCTGGCCGAGAGCTACTTCCTGAGCTTCGGGTTGCCGGTGGTGACCCTGCGGCCCTTCAACACCTACGGCCCGCGCCAGTCGGCCCGCGCGGTGATTCCCACCATCATCTCTCAGGTGGCGGCGGGGCGGCGCGAGATCCGGCTGGGTGACCTGCGGCCCACCCGCGACTTCAACTACGTCGCCGACACCGCCCGGGCCTTCCGCGCTGTGGGCGAGGCGGGCAGCGAGGTCCTGGGCCACACCCTGAACGCCGGCTCGGGCCGCGAGATCACCGTGGGCGACACCGTGAAACTGATCGGCCAAGTGATGGGTGCCGAGCTGCAGGTCACCCAGGAAGACGTGCGGCTGCGTCCCGAGGGCAGCGAGGTCATGCGCCTGCTGGCGGACCACTCGGAGCTGAGCCGCCTGACCGGCTGGCAGCCCGAATTCACGCTGGAAGAGGGCCTGAAACGCACCGCCGCGTGGTTCACCGATCCCGTCAATCTGGCCCGTTACCGCGTCGATCAATACACTGTCTGAGAGTCTTCTGAGTACGGATGAGCGCAGTGAAGCCTATTTGAAACGCTGTCTCTGATCCACTGCGCCTATCTGAATGGCCCCGCTCACCCCCCGCACACCCCACATTCACCCTGTCTCCATGTCGGCAGGAAAGGAGAAGCCCATGCACGCAGTCATCCTGGCCGGAGGAAAAGGCACCCGCCTGCGCCCCTACACCACCTGCGTTCCTAAACCGCTGGTGCCGATTGGCGACACCTACTCGATCCTGGAGATCGTGCTGTACCAGCTGCGTTCGCATGGCTTCTCGTCAGTAACGCTGGCGGTGGGGCACATGGGCCACCTGATCCGGGCTTTCGTGGGCGACGGCAGCCGCTACGGACTGAAAGTGGAGTATACCGACGAGGAAACGCCGCTGGGGACCATCGGTCCGGTGCTGAATGTGCTGGACGATCTGCCCGAGCAGTTTCTGGTCATGAACGGCGACGTGCTGACCAACCTGAATTACGGCGCGTTCCTGCGGGGCCACATCCAGTCGGACCGCCCGGTCACGGTGGCCACCTACAACCGCGAGATCAAGAGCGAGTTCGGGGTGCTGGACCTCAACGAGGCCGGCAACCAGATCACCGGCTTCCGCGAGAAGCCCACGGTGCATTTTCAGGTCAGCATGGGCGTGTACGCCGTCTCCCGGGAGGCGCTGCGCGGCTACACGCCGGGGCAGGTGCTGGGCTTCGACACGCTGATGCTCGATCTGCTGGCTGCCGGGCAGTGTCCCGGCAGTGACCTGTTCGGCGGCTACTGGCTCGACATCGGGCGCCCGGAGGATTACGACATGGCCAACGAGCAGTGGCAGGAGATGTCGGCCATCCTGCTCCCCCAGTTGACACTGGACGCCGCCGATTAACGTGACGGGAGCGCCTCTGCCTGTCCCCGCCGGCCTGGTGCTGGTGCTGGGGGCACGCGGCTTTCTGGGCACGCAGATCGTGGCCGGGCTGCGGGCGATGGGCTGGGACGTGCGCGTTCCCCCGCCGGGCGATCTGACGGCAGCCCCGGGCGCCGACTGGAACCGCTGGCTGGACGGCGTATCGGGCGTGATCAACGCGGCGGGCCGGACCGGCGGCAGCCCCGGCGAACTGACCCGCGCCAACGCCCTGTTGCCTGCGCGGGTGCTGGAAGAGCTGGCCCGCACGGGTGGCAACGGGGACGTGAAGCTGGTTCATCTCGCCTCCGCCGCGGAGTACGGTGCGGTGCCGGAGGGCCACGCCTCGGCCGAGGATGAACCGGCCCGGCCACTGTCGCCCTACGGCGCGTCCAAGCTGGCCGGCACCGTGCTGATCGAGGAAGCGCTGCGCAGCGGGCGGGTACGCGGCGCGGCGCTGCGCCTGACCAATCCGCTGGGGGCGGGCATCGGCGCCGGCACCCTGCCGGGCCGCGCGGCCCGCGAGCTGACGGCAGCGGTGCGTGAGGGCCACCCCACGGTGCGCTTCGGGCCACTGGGCGCGCGGCGTGATTTCGTGGACGCCCGTGACGCCGCGCGCGCCGCGCTGCACGCCCTGACCTCGGACCTGAGCGGCGTGGTCAACGTGGGAAGTGGGCAGGCCCGCCCGGTGCGTGATGTGGTGGACGGTCTGGCGGCCCTGACCGGCTACCGGGGCCGCATTCTGGAGGACGCCCCCGGCAGTCCCCGCAGCGGCGACGTGCCCTACCAGCGCGCCGACATCTCGCGGCTGCTGGGCAGTGGATTCACGCTGCGGCACAGCCTGGACGATGCGCTCCAAAGCCTGCTTTCCGGGGTGGAGGCAGGTCCTGCTGACCCGCGCCGGTCAGAGCCAATCCTGCGCTGAGCCACACGCCGTTCCCTCCCAGACTACCCTTCCGGCCCGTGCCCCAGTTCTCCCCAGGTTCTACCGAGCAGTAGCTCACACACAAGGAGCCCCATGAACAAACGACTTCTGCTGTCTGCCCTGACCCTGTCCCTGCTGCTCGCTGCCTGCGGCGGCTCACCTTCGCCCAGCACCGGCGCCAACAACGCCCTGACCATTCCGGCCGAGGCCGAGGCCCAGCCGGACACGGTTGAGCCCGAGTACGAGAACGTGCGCACCGTGTCGGGGCACGTACACGCGGTGGATCCCGCGCCCGTGATGACCAACCTGCCCAGGGACGCCCGGCTTGGCCCCGCCACGGTGCCACAGGGACAGCGGCTGACGGCCCAGACGTTGCCGGCCAATGCCCAGACCGACAGGGTGGAGCTGAAGGTTCTGGTGCTGAGCAGCGGCAAAGGTGACTACGGCATCGACAGTGCCCGCTCGATGCTGCAGCGCAGCGGCGTGCCCTACGACGTGCTGGACGCCAGTCAGCAGCCGCTGGACCTGGCCCGGCTGATTAACGCGGACGGCAGCGGAAAGTACCAGGGCGTGATCCTGACCAGCAACGCCCTGGTGGCCGAGACCAGCCCCGGCGTGTATACCAGTGCCCTGGACAGCGACGAGTGGGCCACCCTGTTTCAGTACGAGGCGGCCTACGGGGTGCGGCAGCTGGCGCTGTACGGCTACCCTGGCGTCGTGCCGGAGGATTACGGCCTGCGGGCCGTGGCGGGCGCGGAGACCTCGACGACCTTCATGGCGCCCAACCCTGCGGGGCTTGGGGTGTTCAGGGACCTCAAGGCCACGGCAAAACTGCCCGTGAAATACGCCTTCTCCTACCCTTCTTCAGTGGTTGAAGGTGTTCCTGGCGTGATGAGCACCACACCGCTGCTGACAGACCCGCAGGGCCGCGTGCTGGCCGCCACCAGCACCGCCGCCGACGGGCGTGAGCGGCTGCTGGTCACCACGGCCCAGAACCCGGCCCTGGTGCACACCGAACTGATGGGGTACGGGCTGGTGCAGTGGCTGACCAGAGGGATTCACCTGGGCGAGCACCGCCGGTTCCTGCAGGTGGACATCGACGACTACTTCCTGGCCGGCGACCGCCTGAACGCCGCCAGCGGGCAGCTGTACACGAAACCTTTCCGCCTGAGCGCCGCCGACATGGTCTCGGTGTTTTACCAGCAGGTCAAGCTCCGCGATACCTTCAAGGAGGCCGGCGGCTTCAGGTACTCGATGGTGTTCAACGGCGGCGGCGCAAACACGGCGGCCCCCGCGTCCTGCCTGCTGTTCCTGCCCAGCAAGGACCAGCTGACCAGCATGTCCAAGTGCCTGAAAGATCAGTTCGACTGGGTCAACCACACCAAAGACCATCTGCGCATGGACGTGATGGACCTGAAGACGGCCAGTGACCAGATCGCCACCAACTTTACCCTGGGCACCAAACTGGGCCTGCCCGTCAACAGCAGAAGTCTGGTCACCGGCGAGCACAGCGGGCTGGGCAACATGGACCCCACCGACGACGGCACCTATAACGACTCCGACGTGAACCTGCCCAAGCAGGATCTGGGGCTGGGGCGCAGCAACCCCAACATGCTGCTGGCCGCCGGCAGCGCCGGGGTGCGTTACCTGGCGTCCGATCACAGCGTGGCCAGCCAGTGGGACGCCTCATGCTCCACCTGCGGGGTGCCGCACCCCATGGACAGCAGCCTGTTCCTGGTGCCGCGTTGGCCGATCAACGTGCACTACCACGTCACCAACCCGGACGAGGTCTTGAAGTCCTACAACAGCATCTATGCCCCCGGCGGCACCCGGCCGTACTGGGATCACGCGCTGAACTACACCGAGTTCCTGGACAAGGAAAGCGATCTGGCCCTGACGCACATGCTGGGCGGCGGCGCGTTCCCCCACTACCTGCACCAGACCAACCTGAACCAGTACCGGCTGGGCAAGAGCGTGGCCAGCGACTGGGTGGAGGCGGCACTCAGGAAGTACAGCAGCTACAGCACCCTGCCGCTCAACACCTACAACTGGGACCAGCTGGGCGACTACATGAAGAGCCGCACCCTGGAGGAGAAGGCCAAGGCGGCTGGCACACTGGGGGCCGTGTGGGACCGCAAGACCGGCGTGGTGTCCATCAGGGGTGCGGGACCCGTCACGCTGACCGGCGCGAACTCCGGTACCCTCTACGGCGGGACCCGCATCCTGAGCAGCACGGTCAACGGCACCACCACGCTGCCCGTCAGTCCCAGGTAACTTTCACTTGCTCACGGCCACCCCCGCCCTGTCGCCCCACCTGCCCCTGAGCGTGTATTACGGCCCACCCAGCCCGCAGGTGCTGGGGACGCTCGCCCGCTTCCGCACCGCCGTCGTGCAGACGACCCTGTACGCACCTGCGGAACTGGCGACCCTGCGGGCGGGCGGCACACGGGTGCTGGGCTACCTGAGCGTCGGAGAGGACCATCCCACGGGCGACTACCTGTGCACGCCCGGCTGCGCCGTCTACCACCGGGCGGTCAATCCCCAGTGGGGCAGCGTGGCCGTGGACGCGGCCCATCCCGCGTGGCGGGCAGAGCTGCTGGGCCGTGCCCGGCGGGAACTTCAGCACGCCGACGGCCTGCTGCTCGACACCCTGGACAGCGCCGCACCGGCGGCGACGCTGGCGCTGGTTCGGGCGCTGCGAGAGGCGCATCCCGGCGTGACCCTGCTGGCCAACCGGGGCTTCGGGTTGCTGCCGGACCTCGCGCCGCTGGTGCATGGCGTGCTGTTCGAGGGCTTCAGCACCACCCACAGCCCGGGGTATACCAGACTGGACGGGCAGGGCCTGGCATACACCGCCTTCTGGCTGCAAAAGCTGCGGGATCTGGGCCTGAACGTCTGTGCCCTGGACTACGCCGATACCCCGGCGCTGGCCCAGGCCGCCCGCGAGCGGGCCAACCTCTTCAGCGTGCAGACCTTTGTGACCGACCGCGCCCTGTCGTGGCCCGGGGGCTTCCGGTGATGCGTTCCCGGAGGCCCGTGGGCCATTGCCCCAGCGGCGGTTAGAAGCGCCGGGACAGGGCGTATTGCAGGCGGGGCAGCGGAATGCATTCCGCTGCCCCGCTGCCCGTGGCTATATTCAGCGCTGTCTCTGGAAGTGCCGGTCTGATTGAAGCCCCGGAGACAGCGTTCGGCGGCTCGCCGGGTGCGGGGTTTAGCCCCGGGCCGTATCCTCCCGCCGCCGCCCAGTTCAATCGGCGCTCAGGCCTGTGCCCTCCGGTACGTTGGTCCTGGATTCGGTGGGCTCAAGCTCCGTCTCGGGCAGGTTGCGCTTGACCTCGCGCAGGGCGGAATGGATGATGCCCAGCGCCACGCTCATGGTCAGCATGCTGGAAAAGCCGAAACTGACCAGCGGCAGCGGCACCCCCGTGACCGGAAAGAAGCCGGCGGCAACCGCCAGATTCACGAAAGCCTGACCCACGATCATGAACATAGAACCGGTGGCCAGAATGCTGGCCCCGTGGATCTCGGCGGTCATGGGCCGGATGCGCGCGGCCAGCTGCGAGGTCTGCAGCGCCACCGAAACGATCAGCCAGTAGCAGAACAGCAGCGTGACCACGCCCAGCAGCCCGGTGGTAAAGCCCACCGAGGCCACCACCATGTCGGTGTGGGCGGCAAAATACTCGTAGCGCCGTCCGTCCGGCCCCTGGCCCCACCAGCCGCCCCAGGTCAGGTCGCGGTGCGCGAAACCGATCTGATCCAGCCCCACCGCCCGTTCCTCGTCGCGGGCCTGGTGGCCCTGCCAACGCGCCAGGATGTACGGATGTTTCTCCAGGTACACCGAGAACATCGGCAGCGCCATCAGGCCCAGGGCCAGCAGAAAGCCGGTGATGTTGCTGATGCGGACCCCGGCAGCGTACATCAAGACAATGCCCAGCCCGAACATCAGGACGCTGCTGCCCAGGTCCGGCTCCAGGAAGATCAGCCCGGTGGTGATCACGATCATTCCCGTGGCGCTGACCAGCTTGTTCTGCACGCCCCGGCGCGAGAAGAACGAGGCCAGCATCATGATCAGGCCCAGTTTGGCCAGCTCGGACGGCTGGAAACGGAAGGGGCCGCCGAAATCCAGCCAGCGTTTGGTGGCGCTGCTTTCCTCGGTGCCCACCCCAATGAACAGCACCAGCAGCAGCAGCAGCAGCGTGAAGGCCCAGAATGGCGGCCCCAGCTTCAGGAAGGTCTTGGGCCGCAGCCGGGCCACCAGAAAGGTGATGCCCAGCGCCAGCGCCGTCTTCGAGCCGTGTTCCACGATCAGGTCCGGGCGCGCGGCGGCCACCCCCAGCAGGCCCAGCACCATCAGCAGCATCTGCGCGATGATCAGTGGCAGGCTCACGCGCCCACCTCGGCCCCCGGCAGGGCCAGCGCGGCCCGTCGGAAGCTGTCGCCGCGCTGGGCGTAGTCGCGGAACTGGTCGAAACTGGTGCCGACCGGGGCCAGCAGCACGGTGCCCTCGCCGCCCAGCGCGTCGAGTCCCGCCTGCGCCGCAGCCTGCATGGTGCCGTCGCCGTCCGTGCCCGACACAGTCACGTAGGGCAGGCCCAGCCCGCGCGCCAGCCGCTCGCCGTCCTCACCAAAGGCCACCACCGTCTTGACCCGGCCCTGCGCGGCCGCCCGCAGCGGGCCGAGGTCCGCGCCCTTGTCGCGCCCGCCCACCAGCCACGCGATGGGCGGCGCGGCGCGTTCTAGCGCGGCCTGCACCGCCAGGGTGCGGGTGGCGATGCTGTCGTCGATAAAACGCACCCCGCCTACCCGCGCCACTGTCTCGAAGCGGCCCCGCTGCGGCCGGGCGGCGCGCAGAGCGGCGGCCAGCACGGCCACCGGCGCCGGGCGGCCCAGGCGAAGCAGCATTGCCTCGGCCGCCAGCAGCGCGGCGGCAGCGTTGGCCGGGTGGATGGATTCGGGCAGCTCCGACGCGGGCAGAACCTCCTCGCCGCTGCCCAGCACCAGCCGCGACGGTGAGAAGGTGCGCACCCCGGCCCGCGTGCGAACCTCCAGCCCTTCAGGAATGACCAGCATGTCCCCCGCCTGCTGCCCCGCCGTGATGTTCAGCTTGGCGGCGTGGTAGGCGGCCTCCGTGCCGTGGCGGTCCAGGTGGTCGACGCCCAGATTGGTGATCACGGCCACCGGCAGGCGCAGGCCCGGCACGCGCTCCAGCTGAAAGCTCGACAGTTCGGCCACCGCCACCTCTGCCGCGTCCACCACGTCCAGCAGCGGCGGATCGATATTGCCGCCCTCGCGCGCGTTCACCCCGCAGGCGCGCAGCAGCGAGGCGATCAGGACCGTGGTGCCGCCCTTGCCCGCCGTGCCGGTCACGCCCACGATGGGCAGCGCGGGGCGCAGGCGGGCGGCCAGCGCCACCTCGCCGAGGATCTCTGCGCCGCGCCCGCGCAGGCCCTCCAGGTCCGGGTGATCGATGGGCACTCCCGGCGCGGCCACGACGGTCTGGTATTCGTCGCCCACCTCGCCGCGCTCAAAATGCAGGCGGTTCATCAGCGCGAGGTCCTCCGCCGAGGGCCGGGCGTCATGCCACTCTGCTGGCCTGCCCTCGGCAGCCAGAAACCGCGCCACCCCGCGCCCGCTGCGCCCCAGACCGTAGATCAGGAGGCGCCCACCTCCCACCCTTGCGTCCCGCACGCCCTGTTCCCCAGTCACGCCCACAACATAGGCGAAAAACATGGACAGAACCCGAAGGTCCGGGGGCGCGGGGGCTATGTCTGGGGTTCCAAGTCTGAGCGCGCCCGCCTGACCCACGGCCATCACCCCGGCAATGACCCGAACTCACTCCAAGTGGCGAGCATGGAACCGTGTCGCTCTGACCCGAACCAATGGCCCACAATATGCCCTTTTCTCCTGATGGGCTCTGGCTCTGAGGTCCTGTCCGCGCCGCAGGCTTTTCCTGCCGTGGCGTCCGGGCCGTCACCCGGATTCCCCCGTCTGGCCTTCCACCGTCACCCGCACCGCCGTGCCCTGCGGCAGCCGGTAGGCCCGCAGCACGCGGCTTTCCAGGTCCGCGATCACGTAGGGCACCGGGTAGGCGGCCAGCCGCAGATCGGTGCGGCTGGGCTGCGCCGGGCCGTATGGATGGCTGTGGTACAGCGCCACCAGCGCCAGTCCGGCCCCGCGCATGGCCTTGAGCGCCCGCAGCAGATGCACCGGGTCCGCCAGATACTCACGCTCGGGAATGGGGGAGATGTTGGGCAGCGGGTACAGCGCCTCGGCGCGGGCCACCGGACTGCCCGGGTTCTCGGCGGTCAGGCCGGTGCCGCCCAGCGCGCCCACGCACTCGCGCGGGAAGTCACGGGCGGCGTGCGCCCACAGCGCGTCGACTAGGACAGCCGGCAGGATCAGCGACACCCCCGCATTATGGGCAGCCGCTCAGGTGCTGTGGGCCGAGGCGGCGGGTGACGCGCCTGCGGGACCGCATGGGGGGACGGGGGAGAGGAGGGGCCAGGGCCGCCCTTTTGCGCCCAAACGCCGTACTGGACGCCTCAATTCCCGGATGGCCCGGCGCGCTTTGCGTTACACTGCCGCATATGTCCAAGGCCCGTGCCAAAAGTTCTCCCCCGGTCAGCCGCTTCGACGGCGAGGCGCTGGGCCTGGTGCTGTTTGCGGTGGGCATCTTTCTGGCCGTGACGCTGCTGTTGCCCGCCGAGACCGGGGCGGCCACGCCCGGCACCGGTGGCGCGGCCGGCTTCATGGGCGGGGCGCGCACGCTGCTGCTGGACTGGCTGGGCTGGGGCGCGTACCTGCTGCCGATCATTCCCGTGGCCTACGGCACGCTGGTGTTTCTGGGCCGCGACCTGCGCAACCTCACCCGCCGGGTGCTGGGGGCCGCCGTGGTGGTGGCCTCGCTGCTGGCGCTGCACGAGGTCTTTCAGCCGGGGGCGGCGGGCCAGGGCGCCGGGGCAGTGATGGGGCCGCTGACCAGCACGCTCAGCTACGCGGCGGTCCTGCTGCCGCTGGTCACGCTGACGCTGGGCCTGGAACTGATGCTGCGGCTGACCCCGCTGAGCATGCTCAAGGCCATCTTCCGGCAGCTCAGCGTGTGGCTGGGCGGCGCGTCGGCCGGGGTGCAGGGGGCCATCGAGGCCCGCCAGGACGGTATCGAGTCGGCCCGTGCCCGCGGCGGCGTCCGCGCCGGCCTGATGGCGCACGCCCGCGAACTCGACACCCTGCGCCGCCTGTACCCCGATGCCGGTGAAATCAGGACCCAGCAGGCCGAACTCAAGGTCGCCCAGCGCGAGGTGCGCGGCCACGACGAGGCGGGTCTCAAGGGTCTGGAGCGGGACCTGAAGCACTGGCAGGAGAGTGTGCGCCTGTTCGTCGGCAACGCCGCCCGCGACCTGCGCGAACTGGTGGCTCGGGAGGCCCCCGACGCTGGGGCAGACGCCGAGGCCCGCGCCGCCGAGATCCGCCTGGGCCGCCACGAGCTGAGCGTGGCGCTGCCCAGCACCCAGGCGTGCGACGCGCTGGAACGTCTGCGCCGGGGCATGGTTGCCGAGATCCAGCGCCTGTCCGGGCGGGCAGGCCGACTGGAGCGCGAACGCGTGGCTGCCGAGAAGGCGCTGGCCAAGGCCGACAGCGCCGCGCTGGCCCGCGAGTGGCCGGCGCACCGCGAACGGCAGGTGGCGTGGCAGGAGGTCAGCCGCGACTTCACCGCGTGGCGGGCGCGGGCCGACGTGTACCCCGGCTGGCCCGATCTGGTGGCCGCCTTTGACCGCGCCCCCACCGAGGTGGCGGGTGAGCTGGCCGCGGCGCTGGCCGACGACACCGACGGCACCCTGCGCGAGCAGGACCGCTGGCGGACGCGCCTCACGCAGGCCCAGGAGGAAGCCCTGCGCCGCGCCGAGGCCATCACCGGAGCGGCCACCCAGGAGCCTGCTGTTCCCGCCGCTCTGCCCACCCTGGACTTCGACTTCGCGAGCGACGGCTTCGCCGCCGAGGAGTTCTCCGGGGAGGAGCCTGTCCCCGGCAGTGCTCCAGGCGGTCCTATCCCGGCCACGTATCGCACCACCACCATCACGGCCACAGCTGACCCGGCCACCTGGGGAGCGCCGCCCACAGCCGCCATGCATCCCTCCTCCACCGCGGGAACAACAGAGATGGGCGGCGTTGATCCCTTCTCCGGCTGGGATGACGATGACCTGCCGTTCGGGCCTGCGTCCACCCCTACCGGCCGTTCGCTGGACGCGGTGCCTGCCCGCAAGGCCGAGCCGATGCTGGGCGGCGGCGGCGTGCGTGCAGGTGCCCCGGTGCCCGCCACGCCCCCGTGGGAGAACGGGGGCGCCGGAGCGTCCAGGGCCGAGAAGCGGCCCACCAATCCTGTCGGCGCCATTGCGCTGGCCCTGCCCGACGACCGCCTGCTCGACCCCATTCCGGCGGCGGCGCACAACACGGCGGCACTGGAGGTCTCGGCGCGGCAGCGGGCCGGGCTGATTGACGAGACGCTGCGACATTTCGGCCTTCAGGCAAAGGTGGTGGACTACGCGCGCGGTCCCACCGTCACCCGCTACGAGATCGAGCCCGCGCCCGGCGAGAAGATCAGCCGGATTGCCAGCCTGTCCAACGATCTGGCCCGCGCCCTGGCGGTGGGCGGCGTGCGTGTGGAGGCCCCGGTCCCCGGCAAGAGCGTGATCGGCCTGGAAGTGCCCAACGCCGAGCGCGAGCCCGTGACCTTTCATCAGGCCGCCGCCGCCCCCGGCTTCCGCCACACCCGGGCCAAGCTGCCGGTGATTCTGGGCAAGAGCATCGACGGCGAGCTGGTGGTGGGCGACCTCGCCAAGATGCCGCACCTGCTGGTGGCGGGCAGCACCGGCTCGGGCAAGTCGGTGTGCGTCAACACGCTGATCACCTCGTTGCTGTTCAAGTACCTGCCCGGTGAACTGCGCTTTTTGATGATCGATCCCAAGATGGTGGAGCTCACGCCCTACGACGGCATTCCGCATCTGGTCCGCAGCGTGGTGACCAACCCGGTGGACGCGGCGGGCGTGCTGCTGGGCGCGGTGGCCCACATGGAGAGGCGCTACAAGATGATGAGCGCGGTGGGCGCCAAGAATCTGGAGCAGTACAACGCCAAGATGCGCCAGACCGGCGAGACCGAACTGCCGCATCTGGTGATCATCATCGACGAGCTCGCGGACCTGATGATCACCAGCCCCAAGGAGGTGGAGTCGGCCATTATGCGGCTGGCGCAGATGGCCCGCGCCACCGGCATGCATCTGATTCTGGCCACCCAGCGCCCCAGCGTGGATATCCTGACCAGCCTGATCAAGGTCAACGTGCCGGCGCGCATCGCCTTTGCGGTCAGCAGCAGCCACGACTCACGCACCATTCTGGACAGCATGGGAGCCGAGCGGCTGACCGGCATGGGCGACATGCTGTTCTACCAGCCGGGTCAGGTCAAACCGGTGCGCCTGCAAGGCCCGTACATCAGTGAGGCCGAGTCTGCCCGCATCAGTGACGAGCTGCGCCGCATGGTTTTCGAGGACGACTTCGTGGAAGCCTATGGCGCGGATTTCGAGGGCGAGGTCATGGCCAGCGGGCCGGGTGACCGCAGCGGCATGGATTTCAGCGATCCGCTGCTGCGACAGGCCGCACAGATCTGCATCGAGGAGGGCCAGGGCAGCGTGTCGCGCCTGCAGCGCCGCCTGAGCGTGGGCCACGCCCGCGCCGGCAAACTGATGGACCTGCTGGAGGCCATGGGCATTGTCAGCAAGCACCAGGGCAGCAAGCCCAGGGACGTGCTGGTGGCCGAGGCCGACCTGTCCCAGTACTTCGGCTGATCTGGGGGTAGGGACCCCGCTGGGTCGTAATCCGCAGACACCCGGCGCTGAAATCCCATGAGTATGGCGTGAGAGGACAGTCAATCGGGCTGTCCCTTTCATTTACCTGTTCTGTCTTAATCCCTGCCTAAGTTGCATTTTCATCTGGGGTGGTGAAGATTGGATGCCGGACAAGCAACAACCCTATTTCTGTTCAGAGGTGATTTCATGAAGAAGCAGACCAGTCTCGTTACGCTTGGCTTACTCCTGGCGACCCCCGCCCTCGCTGGCGGCGCCGGTGCGCCTGCCGCCCAGCCCGCCGCCACCTGCATGTCCATCGCGCAGATCGTGAGCAGCGACCCCAACTTCAGCACGCTGGCCACCGCCGTGGAAGCAGCCGGACTGACCGAGACGTTGCAGGGCGGCAGCTACACGGTGTTCGCGCCCACCAACGCTGCGTTCGCCAAGCTGCCCAGCGACACCCTGGCGGCCGTCCTGAACGACGCCGATGCCCTGAAGAACATCCTGCTGTACCACGTTGTTCCTGGCAAGGTCACCGCCAAGCAGGTCACCGGCATGACGTCCGGCAAGACCGCCCAGGGTTCCAGCTTCCTGGTCACCGTCAGCGGCGGCAAGGTCATGATTGACAATGCCACCGTGATCAAGGCCGACGTCGTCGCTTGCAACGGCATTGTCCATGTGATCGACACTGTGCTGATGCCCGCCCCCGCCAGCGCGGCCCCCGAGGCCACCGCGCCCGTCGAGGCAGCGCCCGTGGTGGAAGCCGCCCCGGTGGTAGAGGCCCCGGCCACCGCGGCCGCGCCCGCAGCGGAGATGGCCATGGCCGCCCCCGCCGCCACCATCAGCAGCATTCCGGCCCTTCCGCTGAGTGGCGCCACCATGACCACCGAAACGGCGGCGACGACCGACGTCACCACCACGACGGACACCACCACAACAACGGATACCACCACGACCACGACGGACACGACCACAACGGACACGACCACGGTGACCACCGACACCGCCACCACGGACGCGACCACCGAAGTCGAGATGAGCACCAACTCGCTGTACGACGTCATCGTGGCAGATGACCAGTTCAGTACCCTGCGGTCCCTCCTCAGTGACGCCGGCCTGACCGATATCCTGATGGACAACGAGTACACCATCTTCGCGCCCACCAACGAGGCCTTTGCGGCGGTTGACGCCGATACGCTGGCCCTGATCGCCAGCAACCCCGACACCCTGCAGCAGGTGCTGCTGTACCACATCGTGACCGGCAAGCTCACGGGCGAGCAGCTGTCTCAAAATGCCCAGCTGCGCAGCCTGGAAGGCAGCAGCATTAACCTGAAGCTGGAAGGCGGCACGCAGATGGTCGGCCCTGAAGGCAAGGTCACCACCACCGTCGACAGCGCCGACAACGGCGTCATCTATGTGATCGACAAGGTGATGCTGCCCCCCACCCTGAAGCTGCCCGCGCCCCCCACTCCGGCGCCGCCTCCTGCCGCGACCACCAGCACCGCTGCGCCCGCGCCCGCGCCGGCCCCCGCCGCGACGCCTGCACCCGCGCCTGCACCTACTCCAGCGCCTGCACCTGCACCTACCCCCGCGCCCGCCGCCCCTGTGACGACGGCGCCTGCCACCACCGCTCCTGTGGCCGTGGCCGTAGCCGCCCCTGTCTCTCCTACCCCGGCGGCCGCCACCGGCGCCATGACCCTGCAGCAGCGTCTGGAAGCCGAGCCCCAGTTCAGCACCCTGCTGAGCCTGCTCCAGACCGCCGAACTGACCACCCCCCTGATGGCCACCGACGTGACCATCTTCGCCCCCACCAACGACGCCTTCGCCAAGGTGCCCAAGGCCACCCTGGACCGTCTGCTGGCCGACAAGGCACTGCTCAAGCAGGTGCTGAGCTTCCACGTTGTCTCTGGCCGTGTAACCGAGGCTGACCTGAACGGTGCGCAGCTGCGCAGCCTGGAAAGCAGCAGCCTGGACCTGAAGAGGGAAGCGGGCGTGCTGCGGATCGGTGTGGCCACCAACGGCGTCCTCACCGGCGCAACCGTGAACGTTACCCCGATCATCGTGGGCAACAGCGCCATCTACCCCATCGACAGCGTGCTGATTCCCCCCACCTTCAAGTAAAGCCTGATCTGGCCCGCCCGCCCCTCAGGGGGCGGGTTTTTTCATGTCCGGCAGGCAGACAGGTGGCGGTCCAGAAAGGTGGCCCAGGTGCGGGCGTCACGGGGCACAGCCCGGTCTTCAGTCCACTGCCAGTACGGCGTGTACAGGCTGCGTGAGGTGAGGATCTCCTCCCTGAAGATCTGTGCGCTCAGGCCAGTGTCCAGCAGCCCGCTGCTGCCGAAGCGGGCCAGCACGCCCGCGCGGTCGTACGGTACGGCCCGGAATTCCGCCTTCCAGCCTGTGGGCTCGGCAGTCAGCAGCAGGTACTGGGCGCGCGGGTCACCATTGGCGGGGGCACCCACCGCCCCGGTGTTCAGCACCAGCACACCGCCCACCTGCGCCTGGGCCGGGCGGTGGATGTGCGACCCGATCAGCACGCCGTGCCCGGCACTCAATTCCTTCACGCGCTCCGGCCGTGTCCTCTCGCTGAGGCCCTCGCGGTAATGCAGCGGCGAGCCGTGGGCGATCAACACAGGCGGCAGCCCCACCGCATGCAGCGTGTGGGTCATGGGCCAGTCGGCAGGCGTGTGCAGCAGTCCGGCGCGGTCCAGTTGCGTGGCGTTCCAGTCGGTGGCCCCCCAGAAAGGATCGCCGAACCAATCGGCAGGCAGATCGGTGCTGCGGGCATCCCACAGCCGCAGCAGATCGTCGTGGTTGCCCAGCGTGAAGCTCACGTCGCTGCGGGCCAGCAGCGTTTCCAGCGCCGCCACCGAATCCGGTCCCCGGTTGACCACGTCGCCGTTGACCACGATCTGCTCGGCACCCTGGGCCTGCGCGTCGGCCAGCACGGCCCGCAGGGCGTCCAGGTTACCGTGTATGTCCGCGATGATTGCCAGGCGCATCTGCCGTGGATTCTAGCCAGCGCAGAAGGGGTGGATTGCGGCCCTGACCCCTGGGCTGCTGTTGCCGCTCACGCCCGGGTCACGAACACCATCACGTGGCTGGCCAAGGTGATGGTGTGCCGCTGCCAGTCGCCGCCTCCCTGCTCAAGGGTGAATCCGGCCCTCTCCAGAGTTCTGGTGATCTCCTGCCGGCTGTGGAAGCGCAGTTCACTCTCGACGGTCACGTCGTCGCCGGTGTCCAGGAATACGTTGTGGGCCACCAACCGCACCCGGTCCGGCTGCACCCCGGTCACGTCAACCCAGGCCCAGGCGTGTCCAGTGCCCCCGAAGCTCCCTCCACCCAGCGCACCCGCTCTGCTCCCGGTTGCTGCCGGGCATAGGCCAGCGTGGCGGGCGCGGGGTCCACGCCCGTCAGCTGACGCCCCGGCGTTGCTGCCACCCGGCGAGTCAGGACACCCGTGCCGCAGTCCACATCGAGGATGGTGCTGGCGTTCAACTCAGCGGCCAGCCCAGATAAAAGTCGCTGTCCTCCCGGTTGTTATCGCCGTCGTACAGCGCACCAGGCGTGGGTCGACGTAGTGCTGATCAAGGTTCATGCGGCCAATGTATCTGGCAGGCGGGGTGGCCTCCCTGCGTCACCCTTTCAGCCCGCACCCTCCCCTAGACTGCCCGCATGACCATGTCCACCTCTCCTTCCATTACCGTGATCGGCGCGGGCCTCGCCGGTTCCGAGGCCGCGCTGGCCGCCGCCAGCCAGGGCGTGCGCGTGCGGCTGCACGAGATGCGGCCCGTGAAAATGACCCCCGCGCACCGTTCCGGCGGTTTTGCCGAACTGGTGTGCAGCAACTCGCTGGGCGGCGAGGGCGAGCGCCAGAGCAAGGGGCTGTTGCAGGCCGAACTGCGCAGTGTGGGCGGCGGCATCGTCACGGCGGCCGATGTCTCCAGGCTGCCCGCTGGAAATGCCCTGGCCGTCGAGCGCGACGAATTCAGCGCGCGGGTCACCAGGGCCGTGCGCGAACACCCGCTGATCGAGGTGATTGAGGGCGAGGTGGAGGCCGTGCCGGAAGGCATCGCCGTGATCGCCTCCGGCCCGCTGACCAGCGACGCGCTGGCCGCCGACGTGGCGCGGTTGACCGGCAGCGAACGTCTGAGCTTCTACGACGCCGCCGCGCCTGTCATCGACTTTGCCAGCATCGACATGGACGTGTGCTGGCGGGCCGGGCGCTATGACCAGAGCGCCGACTACATCAACTGCCCCTTTACCAAAGACGAGTATCTGGCCTTCTTCGGTGCGCTGGAACAGGCCCGCAGCCACACCCCGCACGACTGGGAGAAGCTGGAATTCTTCGAGGGCTGCATGCCTATCGAGGAGATTGCCCGCCGGGGGGTGGACACCCCGCGCTTCGGCCCCATGTCGCCCAAGGGCCTGGACGATCCGCGCACCGGGCGCTGGCCCTACGCCGTGGCGCAGCTGCGCCAGGAGGACCGCGAGGGCCGCCTGTGGTCCCTGGTGGGCTTTCAGACCGGCCTGAAGTGGGGTGACCAGAAGGCGGTGGTGCAGCTGATCCCTGGCCTGCACGACGCCGAGATCGTCCGCTACGGCGTGATGCACCGCAACACCTACCTGAATGCGCCGCAGGTGCTGGACTCCACCCTGCAACTGCGCGCCGATCCGCAGAAGCTGGTGGCGGGCGTGCTGGCCGGAACAGAGGGCTATCTGGAAAGTGCCGCGACGGGCTGGCTGGCCGGAACAAACGCGGCGCGGCTGGCGCGTGGTCTGGAGCCGCTCACGCCGCCTGCCGAATCCATGCTGGGCGGGCTGGTGCGTTACCTCGCCAGCGCCAACCCCAAGAACTTCCAGCCCATGAACGTCAACTGGGCGCTGGTTCCCGAGCTGCCCGCGCCCCAGCCGGGGCCGAACGGCAAGGTCCGCAAGCTGGGCAAGCAGGAGAAGCGCCCGATCCTGTTCCGGCGTGGCCTGAACGCCTTCATGGCCTGGGCCGGGGAGGACGCAGGCTTACAGGTCACCCCGCCGCCCGTGCCCCATCAGGAAGAAAGCGTGGAGGCGCAGGCCCAGCCCGTCTTGCGCTAGAAGACCGGCCTCCCCGCGCTGTCAGATCGTCGTGCGAATCCTTGCGGCCAGCATGTCCAGCGCGGGCTCGTTCATGCCGCCGTGGGGAATGATCACGTCGGCGTACCGCTTGGTGGGTTCCACGAAGCTCAGGTGCATGGGGCGCACGAATTCCAGGTACTGCGAGATCACGCTCTCGGGGGTGCGCCCGCGCTCGCCGGTGTCGCGCAGCAGCCGCCGGATAAAGCGCACGTCGGCGTCGGCGTCCACGAAGACCTTCAGGTGCATGCGCTTGCGCAGTTCATCGTCGTAGAGGGCGAAGAAGCCTTCCAGCACCACCACGCTGCCGGGCAACACGGTGGTGGTGCGCGCCGAGCGGGTGTGCTGCGTGAAATCGTACTCGGGCATGTCGATGGGCACGCCTGCCAGCAGCGCGTCCAGATGCGCGCGCAGCAGCTCCCAGTCGAAGGCCGCCGGGTGATCGTAATTGGTCTTGAGCCGCGTCTCGAAGGGAATCTCGTCCTGGCTGCGGTAATAGTTGTCCTGCGCCAGTACCGCCACGCCCTGCTCGCCCACCGTTTCCATCACCCGCCGCGTCACGGTGGTCTTGCCACTGCCCGAACCGCCCGCCACGCCAATCACGAAGGGGGAGGTCATGGCGTGCCTCCGGGACGGGACAGGGAGAGAAGATCTGAGAACGACATGGGCCTATCTTCCACCATCGGCCACCTCACGCGCGGCCCAGGCTGCCGATCAGCTCGATGCGCCGCTCGGCCATGCGGCGCGCCACCACGTTGGGGGGCTTGCTGTACTGCTCGGCCACGTGGGTGATGCGGCTGATGGTCTGGTAGACCTGCTCGGCGGCGGCGTTCATGTCGGCCCCGGTGGCGGCGGCGATCAGGCCCGCCGAGTTGATGGCGAAGTCGGGCATGTACACGATGCCGGCCTCCTTGACGGCCTCCTCGCCCCGGCGGGTCAGGGGATGGTGTTCGCCCCCGGCAATCAGGCGGCATTGCAGCCGGGGCACGTCCGTGCTGTGGATGCTGTGGCCGAAGCCGCAGGGCGCGAGAATGTCGCCGGGCACGTCCAGCGCGCTGCCACAGCTCACGACCTCCACGCCGCTCAGCTGATCGGCCAGCGCGTAGGCGCGCTCGGTCCGGTTGTCAGCCACGGTCAATTTGGCGCCCTCGCGGTGCAGGTGGGCGGCCAGTGAGCGGCCCACGGCCCCCACCCCCATGATCACCACCCGCACGCCGCGCATGCTCTCGGCGCCCAGCGCGAAGCGGGCGGCGGCCTTCATACCCCGGTACACGCCGTAGCCGGTGATGGCGCTGGTGTCGGTGTTCATGCCCAGCGTGGCCGGGGTCTCCTGCGCCACAAAGGCGATGTCGGCGGGCGTGACCCCGATGTCCTCGGTCAGCACCGCCCGCGTCGACAGCGGCCGGACCTGCCGCCCCAGCGCCCGGAACAGCGCCTCGCGGGCGTGTGGGTCGTCCACGCCGGCCTCGGGCATCATCAGCACGCAGGCGCCGCCGCCGTAGTTCAGACCGGCCAGCGCCGCCTTCAGGGTCAGGCTCTCGGACAGGGCCAGCGCGCCGCGCACCGCAAGCTCCTCGTCCTGCTCGCGCAGGCGCACGCCTGCGATGGCCGGTCCCAGCACCGTGGAATGCACGGCCAGCGCGGCTTTCAGGCCGCTGGGCGCGTGGTGAAGCAGCGTCAGGCTCTCGTGGCCGCGCGCCTGCATCTCTTCAAGTATCAACATGGCAGCTCCTGTGGCCGGGTCCCGCCTGCCTCACCTTCATGCACGCCTGCGCTGAGGCGTTCGGGGCGGCGGTCGCAGCGACACGGCCCGTAGCCTAGCACCCGTATCCGGGCGCAGTCCGGGCGGCCGGGAGGCTGTGCCATGCCGCCCTGTCTGGAGAGTGGAGAGACCGTGGCACGCGAGGGGGGCCACGTGCAGAACCCCACCCAGCGGGCAGGACTTGAAAGAACGTTGTCAGAGTGGGCGCGGCACTCTGCCACCATGACCTTGCCCGCGTCTGCCTTGCGGTTCCCCCTGGATGGGAACGGGGCAGACGCGCCGCACGGACGCCCATGAGTCTGGAGATGGGCGAGCAAAGGGGGAAAGGAATGGAACAGATTGCTCCGCTCGCCAAGATTCTGGCGGAAGCGAACGGTATTGAGTGGCAGCAGTTGCGGGGGTCCGGCGCGGGCGGCACCATCGTCGAGCAGGACATCCTGAACTACCTGTCACGCATCATGAGCGGCGAGGAAGAGCCGCCGTCCACCCCGGTTGACGAGATGCCCGAGGGCTGGACCGGCGACGAGCAGCTGCCCGCCGGGATGTTCAGCGCAGCTCAGCTCAGCGAGGCCGGGATCGACAGCGACATCGCTGACTTCGTCACGCAGGTCCGCTCGCCGGAGGTGCCCGCCACCCCGGCCGCGCCCAGCCTGAGCCACGACGCCATGGATTTCGAGCTTGACGACGAGATGGATCATCTGGACGCGCCGCTGGCTGCCGAGCCGCAGCCCATCGCCACCAACTGGTCCTTTGCCCCGGCACAGGCCCAGGCCGAACAGCCCCCCTACCAGCCCCCCTACCAGCCCTCCGCCCCGGCCCCCGAACCCGCCTTCCCCAGCCTGAGCGCTCCGGAACCCGTGGCCGCTCCAGAGGTCCATGTTCCGGACGTGCAGGTTCCGGACGTGCACGTGCCTGCCGCCAGCGCCCCTGCAGAGACTGCGGCTGGCGGCCTGAGCGGGCTGCTCTCGCGCCTGTACCGCAAGGACAAGGAGCCCGAGGCCGCGCCCCCCGCCCCGATCCCCGATCTCCAGCCTGCCGCGCCCACCCTGGGCCAGCACGACCTGACCTTTGCCTCCACCCACCAGCCCCCTCAGCCCGACCTCCAACCGGTTGCTGTCAGCGCTCCGGCTGTTGAGCTGGACGCGCCCGCAACGGACGCGCCAGAAATGGACACTCCCGACGTGGCCGCGGCCGAGGTGGACCTTCAGGCTCCAGCCGTCGACGCGCCGGTTATCGAAGCCCCGGCCATTGAGGTCCCGGCCCTCGAAGCGCCCGTGGCCGAACTGCCCGCTTCCGAGCAGGTCTACGCCGCCGAACTGGCCGAGCCGGAACTGCTGGCCCCCGAACCCCAGGCCTCTGAATCCCAGGCCCCCGCACTGGAAGCCCCGGAAGTGAAAGCCGCCGTGGTTCCCGGCTCCGTGGCCGCCAGCCCGGCCATGCCTGCCGCCGCCGTATGGTTCGGCACCTATCTGCGCCGCGACGCCCGGATGGGCGCGGCCCAGGAGCTGTGCGCGCAACTGTCCGAGGCGCTGGACCAGAACGTCTCGCTGGCGTTCCTGGTGGCCCGCGCCGCCCGGCACCACGCCGACGCGCTGGGACTGGACCTGGGCAGCGTGGCCCTGTACGGCGCCGACGGCCAGGATCAGCCCATCACAGGCGCGGCCCTGCGTGAGGCCCTGAAGGCCCCGCACGCCGCCCAGGACAGCGCCCCTGACCTGCTGGTCACCGACGCCGGAGCGCTGGACGTGGATGAGCTGCACTTCCCCCACACCCTGACCCTCAGCGTGGGCCGCGTTCAGGATGGCCGCTCCGCCCTGAGCCTCAACGGTGACGTGGATCCCACCCAGGGCGCACAGTTCCTGGCCCGCGTGGCCGGAGCCCTGGAAAAACCCATCGCCCTGGTGCTGTAAGCCCCCAAGGCACAGGCGTTCGAGGCCCATCCCTGACCGGTGTCGGGGGTGGACCCGTTCTTGTGGTGTCGTTCAGCGCGTCTGACGCGAGAACCGGGTCAGGCTGAGCGGAGCAGTTCAGGTGCTGCGGCCGGGCTGCGATTTGGCCGGGGCGGCCCACGCAGCGGCCCGGCGCTACGGAAACGGCGCTTTGCCCTCGACCCAGCCCCCCTGCGGTCCCCCGGCCCAGTGCCATTCGCCGCCGCTGGGTCGGCGGGAGACCGCGGCCCTAACGGCGTTCAGCGGCACGCGGCGCGCGAAGCGGGTGCGGGCATGCCAGCCTGCCAGAAACCCGGTGGTCAGCGCTGCGGCCGGGTCAGCGGGCCGCAGGCCGCGCAGGGCGGCCCAGGCCCGGTTGACCGCCAGATCGAACAGGGCGTCCGGTGCGGCGGCAGCCGTCTGCTCGCCGCGTGGGCTGGCCTCGGTCAGGAAGGGGCGTTGCTCGGCCATGACCGGCCGCTACGCCAGGCGGACAGGGTTCGCCAGCGCGGCGATCTGTCCGGCGTGCCACGCGGTGTGGCGGGCATTCAGGCGCAGCGCCTCGGCCACGGTCATGTCCCCGTCGCTGAAGGTCAGGCGGGTGTGCAGCGCCTCCTCGCTCAGGGCGCGGGCGGCGTCCACCTCCCAGGCCATCAGGCGGGTCAGGCCGGCCGCGTCGTCGGGGGCGGGGGCGCCGGTGGCGGCGGCAATCTGCGCCCAGCAGTCGCGCTTGGTGGCGGTCAGGTGGCTGGTCAGCCAGCCCACGCGCGGGTGCGGCTGGCCGTCGATCAGGGCCAGGGCCGCCCGCACGCTTTCCCAGGGGGCGTGGTTGGCCTCGTCCAGCAGGGCGGCCAGATCGTTGGCGCAGAAGGTCATGCCCGCCCCGGTGGGCGCAGCACGAACGCCTCGCCGTCGCGGGTCAGGCGGCCCAGTTCCAGCATCCGGGCCGTCACGGCGCGGGCCTGGGCCTCGTCCAGCGGGCTGCTCTCGGCCAGGTCCTCCAGGGTGAACGCGCCGCCCTTGCGCCAGGCCAGGCGGTAGACCATGCGCTCCTGCACGTCGGGGCGGCCCTGCTGCGTCTGCTTACGCCCGAAGACGCGCCACACCGCGTAGCCTGCCGCCAGCCCGATCAGCAGCGCCAGCGGAATCAGGCGGGCGGCCTGCGCCGGGTCACCCACCTGCGCCCCCAGGGTCCGCAGCGCGTCCTGCGCCGCCGCCACCGCTCCGGCGTCCGCGCCGCCCTCGGTCAGCCGGCGCAGCGCTCCCCTGGCCCGCAGGTAGCCCATGACCCCGCCCAGATCGCCGCGCACGAAGACGACGCTGTAGGTCACCAGCGTTGCCGCCAGCCCTGTCAGGATGGAAAGAACCAGCCGTAATCCGTTCACAGGCCCATGCTAGGCCAAAAGGGTCAGGACAATGGTGCGTGGAGGAGAAAAGTCAGGTCTCAGAGAGATCGGTCTGGCGCGTAGAGGCCCACCTGGGCCGCCACCCCCAGCGACAGCGTGAGCCGCCCGCCTGCCGTTTCCCCGCTTGAAGGCAGCAGCTCGGCGCTGAGGGTGCCCAGCGCGGCGTCCACGCTCAGAATGCGCAGCCGCACGCCGGGGGTCAGGCCCGCCTGCACCAGGGCGCGCAGCTGCGCCGCGTCGGTGTCGGGCACCCGTGAGACTGTGCCGGTATCTCCGGCTGCCAGCTGTGACAGGCGGCGCTCGGCGCGTTCAGGCACCTCGCCCTCCAGCGTGGGAATGGGGTCGCCGTGCGGGTCGTGGGTGGGATCGCCCAGCCACGCGGCGATGCGGGCTTCGAGCCGCTCGCTCAGGGCGTGTTCCAGCCGCTCGGCTTCCTCATGGACCTCGTCCAGCGGCACGCCCAGCGCGCGGTGCAGAAACAGCTCCAGCAGGCGGTGGTGCCTCAGCACCTCCAGCGCCACCCGCTCGCCCTCGGCGGTCAGGGCCGCGCCCTGGTACGGCGCGTGCGACACCAGCCCCTGCTCGGTGAGCTTGCGCAGCATGCCGGTCACGCTGGCCGGGGCCACCTCCAGCGCGTCGGCCAGCGCCTGGGTGCTGACCTTGCCCGGCCCGCCGGCGGCGCGTTCGGCCTGCGCCCGGTCCGACTGGCCCAGCACGTACAGCTGCTTGAGGTAATCCTCGGCGGAGCGCGAGAGGGGAGTCCGGGCCGTCATGCGGCTAGTCTAGAACACGCCCACCCGGACCGGTGCCGGCCCCTGACCGCGCCGGCGTGCCGGACATCCGGGAACTTTCCGCCCCTTCGCGTCCTCCAAGGGACGAGGTGAGCTTGAGTGACCCCCCGGCCTCCAACCCAACCCCCTTCCGCGTGTCGGCCCCCGACGCGCCGGAAGTCTCCGGATCGCACTCTGCTGATCGGCACCCGGCCCACTTGGACCCCAGTGATCTGGAACTGGCCCGCCAGGCTGTGCGCGACGAGGCGGCCTTCGAGATGCTGGTGAGACGGCACGCCGCCGGGGTCTACCGTCTGGCCGCCGGTCTGGTGGGTCCGGGCGCGGCGGACGACGTGGTGCAGGACGTCTTTATCGCCGTTCACCGGGGGCTGAGAGGCTTCCGGGGCCAGGCGGCGTTCAGCACCTGGCTGCACCGCATCACGCTGAACGCCTGCCACAAGGCGCTCCGGGGCAAGGGTCACCCCACCGTGTCGCTGGAGGGCGGCCCCGAACCCGCTGCCCCCCACGATCCCGTCCGCGCCGGCGAGCAGGCTGACCTGCGGGCGCGGCTGGCCCAGGCCCTGCAGACCCTGCCGCAGGACCAGCGCGAGGCGGTCTCGCTGCGCGAACTGTCGGGGCTGGACTACGCCGAGATCGCCGCCATCACCGGGGCCGAACTGGGCACCGTCAAGAGCCGCATCAACCGGGGCCGCGCCGCGCTGCGGGCCTACCTGACCCGGGCCGGAATCAGACCGTGACGGCCCGCCCGGCACCGTTGCTGCCGCTTCTCACCCGCCAGAGGATTTGCCCATGAATGAACACGACCTCGATGCCCTATTGGCCCAGGCCCGCGCCCCGGCGCCCGCCGATGAGGGGGCCGCCGAACGGTTTCTGGACGGCCACCGCGCCCGGCGCTCGCGCCAGCGCCGAATGCGGGCAGGCACGCTGGCCACGCTGCTGGCCGCGGCCGCGGCGGTGGCCGGGCTGACCGTGCTGCGGCCTGCGCCGGAACTGCCGCCCAGCGCGGCGTACCAGGCGTACCAGAGCGCGTGGGGGGACGGCTGGTGAGCGGCGTGTGGCCCAGGGGCCTGCTGCTGGGCCTGCTGGCCCTGTCGGGCGCGGCCGGGGCCTCCGACGCCGACGAGTTGCTGGCCGCGCTGAAGCGGGCACGCATGCTGGAAGCGCGCGGCACGGTAGAGGTGACGGTGCTGTTCCCGCCGCGCGACACGCCCACCCGGACGGCGGCGGCGCTGCCGCGCGTGACGTTTCGCCCGGCCCTGCTGGCACGCAATTTTACCGTCAGGGGCGTGGGGATAGAGGCTGTCGCCAGCCGCCCTGCCGCCCGCTTCGAGCTGATTCCGAAAACCGGGCAGGCCGCCCGCTGGACGCTGTGGATCGATCAGGAATGGAACATTCCGCTGGCGTACCAAGAAAGCTTTCCGGACGGCAGCGTGGCCCGCCGCGCCGCGTTCGTGAAGGTCAATGCCAGACCCGTGGCGGTGCGGGTGACGCTGCCGTCCGCGCCTGACGGCCTGCGCCGCGCGCTGCTCACGGCCCTGCCGGGCCTGCGTCTGCCCGCCGGCATCCAGCCGGTGGAGGTCAGAAGCCGGCCCGGCGGCGGGCTGGAAGTCAGCCTGACCGATGGCCTGAACGTCTTTGCGCTGGTCGTTGCGTCCAGAGCCGTGCGCGCCGCGCCGGGCATCGCCTCGCGCCGGGTGGGGGGCGGGTTCGTGTGGCTGGTGGGCAACCTGCCGCAAGCTGCCCTGGACTCGGCGCTGGCCGGGGTCCGCCGCATGGACACGGCGGGCCTGGGAACTTTCCTGAAGGCCGACGCCTCTAACCCGTAGCCCCACGCCCCTGCAAGGAGAAGACCCGTGAGCCTGACCCCCCATCCCCACAACCTCAGCCCAGCGGACGCCGCGCATTTTCTGCGGCGCACCGCCTACGGCGCCACCGACGCCCAGATTCGCGCCCTGGTGGGTCAACCTGCCCGCACGGTGGCGAGAAATGCCCTGAACTTCGATGCCCGGACGGCCCCCGACAACCCGTTTGACCCGGCGGTGGGGGCCACCCCCGGCGCCATGCTGCAACTGACCCGCGCCGCGTGGCTGTTTGAATTGATGTACGGCCCGCACCCCCTGCGCGAGCGGCTGGCGCTGACCTGGAGCAACCATTTCGTGATCGGCACCGACAAGGTAAAGAACCACCCTGCCCTGGCCGCCTACCTGGGGCTGCTGCGCCGGCACGCGGCAGGAAGCAGTTTCGAGCGCTTCACGCTGGAGGTCTCGCAGACGCCTGCCATGCTGCGGTACCTGGACAACGACAGGAACAAGAAGGGCCGACCCAACGAGAACTTCTCCCGCGAGCTGATGGAACTGTTTACCCTTGGCATAGGCGAGCCCGGCAAGCCCAACTACACCGAACAGGACGTGCGCGAGGGCGCGCGGGCGCTGACCGGCTGGAGTTTCGAGGGCGGCGGCAACGTCAAGAACACCTATCTGAAGCCGGTGAGCGCCAGTTTCAATCCCAGACAGCACGACGACGGCCAGAAGACGTATCTGGGGCAGACCGGCAGGCTGGACTTCGGGGACGTGATTCGCATCGCCGCCACGCACCCGCAGACCGCCGTGTTCGTGTCGCGCAAGCTGCACCGCGCGTTTGTGGCTGACACGCCCGATGAGGCGGCCGTGCAGGGCAGCGCCGAAACCTTCCGCCGCACCGGCGGCAACCTCGGCGCGGTGCTGGAGGAACTGCTGTCCAGCGCCGCCTTTTACGCTCCCCAGCACCGTGCCAGCATCATCCGGGGGCCGGTGGAGTACATGGTGGCCGCAGTACGCACGCTGGGGCAGCCCCGGCTGGAGGCCCGGCAGCTGCTGAACCTGAGCCAGACGGCCGGCAGGATGGGTCAGATTCTGCTGCAGCCCGACACGGTCAAGGGCTGGGACGGCGGGCGCGAGTGGATCAACGACTCCACGCTGTTGACGCGCATGCAGGTGGCCGCCGCGTTGACGCTGGGCGGCACAGCCCCCCCGCCGGGTGCCGTGCCGGGCGACCTGGCGCTGTTCGGCAGCGAGAACGGCCCGGTGCAGGCTGCCCTGAACGGCCTGAACCCCAGACAGCGGCTGTATCTGGCGCTGGTCAGCCCCGAGTTTCAGCTGGCGTGAGCGCGGCAGCGCCGTCCACGCTCTTGTGTCCCCCTTCCGCACCCGAGGTTCCCTATGCCCGACAGACGTGATTTTCTGAAACTTTCGGCCCTGGCCGTGGCCGCCACCACCGGCATGCCCGGCTTTCTGGCCCGCGCGGCGGCCCAGGCGACCGGCGACCGGACGCTGGTGGTGGTTCAACTGACCGGCGGCAACGACGGCCTGAACACCCTGGTGCCCTACAGCAACGGCGCGTACTACGCCGCGCGGCCCAGCATTGCCATTCCAAAAAGGGACGTGCTGACCCTGACGCCCGATCTGGGCATGCACCCCGCCTTAAAGCCGCTGATGGGCCTGTGGGACGCCGGACAGCTGGCCTGGATGGAAAACGTGGGCTACCCCAACCCCAACCGCTCCCACTTCGCCAGCATGGCGATCTGGCACACCGCCGACCCCAGCCAGGCCGGCGCCGACGGCTGGATCGGACGGGTGGCCGAGAAGATCGGCGATCCCTTCTGCGCTTCCAACATCGGCGGCACCACGCCGCTGGCGCTGCGGGCCGACACCTTCAGCCTGCCCAGCATCGAGCGGGTGGACACCTTCGGGGTCAAGCTGCCGCAGGGGCTGGACGGGGCCTTTGACGCCATGCTGAACGCGCCGCGTGTCGGCGAGGCCGACTACCTGCTGCGCGCCACCCGCCAGATGATGAAAAACACCGCGCGCGTGCAGCAGAATGTCAAAAAGTACAGGTCCGGCGCGGCCTATCCGGAAAGCCGCTTCGCCGCGCAGTTGCAGGACGCCGCCCGCCTGATTGCCGCCGGGGTGGGCCAGCGCATCATCTACGTGTCGCTGGGCGGCTTCGACACCCACGCTGGGCAGCGCGCCGAGCAGGACGACCTGCTGGCCACGCTGGCCGCCGGGCTGGCGGCCTTTCACGCCGACATCCAGAAGCAGGGGCTGGCTGACCGGGTGGTGGTCATGGGCTTTTCCGAGTTCGGTCGGCGGGTCGCCGAGAACGCCAGCGCCGGCACCGATCACGGCAAGGGCAGCGTGATGTTCGCGCTGGGCGCGGGCGTGCGCGGCGGTGTCCACGGCAGCAGCCCGGACCTGGAAGACCTGTCGGAAGGCGACATCAAGTACCGCCAGGACTTCCGGGGCGTGTACGCCGAGGGCCTTCAGAAGTGGCTGAGTCTGGACGCCCGCTCGATTCTGGGCGGCGAGTTCACGGGGCCGGGATGGGTGGCCTGAGCCGTCCGGCACTGATCTCCCATCCGGGACTGGGCGTCCGTGTGGTGGGCGGCGGGCTGGCGGCGCTGGTGCTGCTGGCCGCTCCCGTTGCGCTGGCGATGCCCCGCTACCGCGCCCAGGCCATTGTTCAGCTCCATTACGACCAGGGCAACCCGCTGTGGGAGCTGGACCGCCGGGTGATGGCCTGCAGTTTCTGTCACGTCAACGAGGGCGGCGGTGCACCCTGGAATCCCTTTGGCGAGGCCGTCCGCGCAGGCTTCAGGGCCGACGCGGCGGCGGGCCAGCAGGGCAAGTTTGCCGACGTGCTGTACACCGTCCTGAAGGCCGATGCCGATGCGGACGGCGACGGCTACCCGGACGCCCTGGAAGTGTTCGCCCGTACCCTGCCCGGTGACCCGGCGAGCATGCCCGACAAACCACTGGCCGACCTGCAGGCCGAGTTCGCGGCGGCCGGTGGCGTGGCGCAGTACGCGCCCAAAGCGCAGAAGGCCGGAGCGGGCCGCTAACCGCCAGTGGGCGGCACAGGACGTGCGGGGCCGCAGCGCCGGGGGCAAAGTCGTGGAACCTCTTCCACCTTCCGGGGTATCCTGGCCCCCTGATCATGCGAAACCCCACCATTCAGGATGTCGCCCAGCGCGCTGGCGTGGGCGTCGGCACCGTATCACGGGTGCTGAACAACCACGCGGCGGTCAAGCCGGCCACGCGCGAGGCGGTGCTGCAGGCCATCGCGGCCCTTGACTACACGCCCAATCCGCACGCCCGGCGCATCGCGGGCGGCAAGAGCTACACCATCAGCGTGCTGCTCCCGGTTCTGACCACCGAGTTCTACACCAGGCTGCTGGACGGGCTGGAAACGGCCTTTCAGGAGGCGCGTTACGACGTGGCGATCTTCCCGCTGCTGGACCGGTCCCGGCTGGAGCGCTACCTGGCCTCGCACACGCTGGCGTACCAGGCCGACGGGCTGGTCATGGCAACGTACAACCTGACCAAGGTGTTTCACGAGCGCCGCCTGCGGACCCAGCAGCCCACCGTGCTGGTCGACGCCTACACCGAGGACGCCGACTGCTCGTACATGGACAATCTGGCCGGCGGGCGGCTGGCCGGGGAGTACGCCGCCACGCTGCCGGGGGCGCTGTACGCAATCTGGGTGGAGACCGAGCTGGACCAGCTGTTCACCACCCGCGTCTTCGAGGACCGCCGCGAGGGCTTCCGCCAGGCCCTGGCGGCGGCCGGGCGCGAGATGGACACGGAATACACCGCCAGTTTCGATACCCTGGCCGCCCGCAACACCGCCGCTGCGCTGCTGGACGACGCGCAGCGCAGGGAGGGCGGGCTGCCGTGCACGGTCTTCGCCTCGGCCGATCTGCTGGCGGGGGCGCTGCTGGACGAGGCGCGGGTGCGCGGCCTGACACCGGGGCAGGACGTGCGGATCATCGGTTTCGACGATCAGCCGTGGGCCGCCGCACGCGGGCTGACCACCCTGCACCAGCCGGTGGAGGCGATGGGCTACGAGGCCGCCCAACTGCTGCTGACGCGCCTGAGCGGGTTCCGCGGGCCGCCACGGGCACGCCGGTTCCAGCCGCACCTGATCATGCGCGACACAGCCTGAGCCGGGGCTAGCGCATCCGCAGGCCCAGCACGAAGCCCGCCGTGAAGGCCCCGGCGAACGGCAGGTTGGCCAGCAGCACCCGCTGCAACCACTCCCCGCCCTGTTCGCCGCCCCGGCGCAGGGCCGGTTCGGCCAGCGCCTGAAGCTGCAACCAGTTCACGCTGACAATGTCGAAATACGACAGCAGTTGCAGCGCGATGAACAGCAGGCCGACCACGATCAGCACGATGCGCCCCACTGCCTTGAGGGCCAGCGCGGTGGCAAAGCCCAGCAGCGCGCCCACGCTGAGGTCGGGCAGCAGCGGACGCAGGGCGTCAAGGAAGCCGGTTGCGGCGGGTTCGGTGGTGGTAGAAGGCGTGGTCATGGGCAGAGGGGTGGTCCGGGCGGCATGCTAGCGCGCCCAGACGGATTCTGGAATCCACGCGGGGCCGGTCGGCGGGCAGTGTGGCCCCCTGCCCCTGAGTCCCTGCCCTCTGAGTACGGACCCCGGACAATTCGTTCCCCTGCGGCGGACCGGGACGGTATGGTAGGCGTGACGTGACCCCGCCGACTGATCCCTCTGTCCCGCCTTCCGCGCCGGGGACCGTGCCCGCCGACCTCGTCTCGCCGGAGCTGCTGCAGCGGCTGACGGCAGGCGACGAGGCCGCGTGGTACGCCTTTGTCCAGGAGTACGAGGGCCGCATGTACGGCTACCTGTACCGCCTGGAAGGCAACAGTGAAGACGCGCTGGACCTGACGCAGGAGGTGTTTTACCGTGCGTGGCGCAGCATCCGCACCTTCCGGCCCGGCGAGCGGGTGCTGCCGTGGCTGTATCAGGTGGCGCGCAACACCCAGATTGAGTCTCACCGCCGCAAGCAGTTGCAGCGCTTCAGCCTGGAGCAGGCGCGCGAGGACGTGGGCTTCGAGGTCACCTCCGAGGCGCGGTCCCCGGTGCGGGCCGCCGAGAGCGCCGACGCCCAGGACCGCGTGCAGCGCGCCCTGCTGCAACTGCCCGAGGACTACCGCGAGGCGGTGGTGCTGCGCTTCGTGGAAGACCTGCCCTACGAGGACATCGCCCGCATTCAGGGGGTGGCGCTGGGCACGGCCAAGAGCCGGGTCTTCCGGGCCAAGGAGCAGCTGGCCGGGCTGCTCGCCGACGTGGCCGACGTGAACTGAGGCCAGCCGGTGCGGCCTGGAACCTTTCCCTGATAGGCCAGACCCGATAGGCGAGACACGACACGGTGGTAACCGGCCGGGCGCCGTCTGGCCAGAACAGTTCAGGCGGGCAGTGGATCGTCCCGCACCGGGGAGCGGGCGTCCAGCGGCAGGCCGAGCCGCACGGTCACGCACAGACCGCCGCCGGGCGTGTTTGTCAGGGCCACGTCGCCGCCGTGGGCACGGGCGTAGCGGCGTACCAGCGGCAGGCCCAGCCCCTGACCCTGGCCGGCGCGCAGGCCAGCCGGCCCCTGCTCGTAGGGCAAGAACACCAGCCGGTGCTGCTCGGCGTCCAGGCCAGGGCCGTGGTCACACACCTCAATCTCCGGCTGACCGTCCACCTTCCGCAGCGTGAGTTCAACCGGCCCCTCGGTGTACCTCAGGGCATTCTCGACGAGATTCTCGACGATCTGGCGCAGCCGGTCCCCGTCCACCGGCCAGACCAGCGGCACGGCCGGCAGACTCAGTTCCGTGCGGGCGCCCGCGAAGCGCTCCAGCAGGGGGCGCAGATCCTGCGGGCGGGGACGCAGGGTCACGTCCAGGTACAGGTCGTTCAGGCGGCTCAGGTCGGTGCGGCTGGCCAGCTGGGCGGCGCTGTCCTCAATCAGGCCCAGCAGATGCACACGCTGGTCATGGGTGTCGGCGTGCCGTAGCAGGTCGCTGGCCAGCATCAGCGACTGGAGCGGGCGGCGCAGCTCGTGGCTGGCCAGGTGCAGGGCCTCGCGCTGGCGGGCCTCGCGGCGGGACCGTCGGTCCAGCTCCGAGCGCCACAGCATCATCGCGCGCAGGGCCGACGTGACGCTCAGGAGCCCTGTAATCAGCGCCGTGCCCAGCAGAACGCGGCGCATCAGCTGCAGCGCCTCCACGTACTGACGCTCCATGGCCTTGGCGTACTGGGCGGCCTGGGCGTTCAGCGCCACAGCCTCCTTGGCAGCCTCAGCGGCAGCAGGGACCGTGGCCTGCTGCAGGTAGCGCTCGATGACCGCCAGCCTCGCCTCGCCGTAGCCCTCGATCTCTCTCAGCTGCGTGAACTGTGCTGGGTTACGCGCGCTGGACAGCGCCCGGTCACGCACTTCCAGACGCTCGGCGGCGCTCAGGCCCGGCGTCAGTCCGGCCACCTGGTAGGCCTGCACGTCCAGCGCCAGACCCTGGTAGGCGTAGGGGGACCAGCCGGTACCGTTGTGGATCAGCGCCTGATAGGCCGGCTGGGTGGCCAGTACCACCAGTGCCACGGTCAGCGCGGCGGGCAGCGCGGACAGCGTAATCTCGCGCGTGGCCACCGATAACCCCATCCGGCGGGGCCTGTGCCGGGGGCGACCGGGGGCGGCAGACGTCACGGCACCGGGCTCAGGCGCTCGGCAAACCATACCCACGCCGCGCTGTAGGGCGGGGTGTAGAAGCGCTCGGGCGTGCGCGGCAGCACCACCGTCAGCGGACCTTTCTTCAGCACCGGAATGGGCTGCCCGTCCATGTGGTAGGCCAGCATCACCGGCTCCTGCAGATAGTCCTGAGCGCGGATCGTCGAGACAAAGCCGTTGCTGGCGTGAACCCGCACGTCCCGGCCCACAAAGCCGCCCAGTGCTGCCAGATCGCGCAGCGGCACGCCCTCATACACGGCGTGCTGCTTCAGTTGCGGGTGGTAAGTGCTGTAGCGCACGGTGGGCAGCGCCTCCAGCTGCCGCAGCGTGAAGGTCTGCGGCCCATCCTGCCCGTCCAGCTGGAAGACCATCCGCTCATCCGGACGGGCCGGGGGCCGGGGCAGCGCGCCGCGCAGGTAGTTGAAGGGGCGGGCACCAGGCACCTGCGGAAGCGCCGGGATGGTCGGCGAGCCCCTCTTGGACTGGGCCGCCCCCGTCTGTCCTGGGGTTGTCTGGTCCGTTTTCTGATGGACGGCGCTCCGGGAGACCGCCGGGCCGGGCTGGTTCAGGCTCCGGGCGCCAGTCCCTGAGCCCAGGGCCAGGACGGTCAGCGCCAGCCAGGGGCCCGCCCAGACGTGGACGCGCCGGAAGACTGAATTGCATGGGGTCACCGCGCCATTTTAGCCGTCTGCCCACCAGGCCTCAAGGGGGCGCCTCTATGGTATCTAGCCTGGCACGGTGTCCAGCTTCAGAACCCTGAGTGGAAGGGGGTCAGGCATGAGAGGCAAATGCACGGCGCGGGTCAGCCCCGGATCATCCCGGCGTTCCACACTCGGGACATGAAACCTTTCCCCCTCCTTTCCAAGATCGCCCTCGGCCTCAGCGTCGCGCTCGCGGCGGGCCTGGGCGGACCGGCCCACGCCGCGCCCCAGATCAGCGCCCAGAGCATCATCGTCAACCCGGTGCCCACCACCGTGAACGTCAAGGTCTGGACGGACCGCGACAGCAGCGGCACCCGCACGCCGTCTTACCAGCCCGGTGACCGCATTCGCCTGTACGCGAGCGTGTCGCAGGACGCCTACGTGTACCTGTTCAACGTGGACCCCAACGGGCAGGTGGACCTAATTCTACCCAACCGCTACCAGGGCGGCGCGAACTTTCTGAAGGCCAACAGCGTCAAGGTGTTCCCGGCGGCGGGCGATCCCTTCACCTTCGACATCGCCGCGCCCTACGGCGTCAACAAGGTGCTGGCCCTGGCCAGCCGGACGCCGCTGAACCTGGACCAGATCGCCACCTTCAAGTCGGCCCAGAACAGCTTTGCCGACGTGAACGTCAAGGGGCAGCAGGGGCTGGCGCAGGCCTTGAGCATCGTGGTCACGCCGGTCCCACAGAACACCTGGGACAGCGCCACGGCGTTCTATCAGGTGGTGGCCCGTCCGGCGGCTGCCCTTCCCGCCGTGCCCACCCCGCCCGTTAACCCCTGGGGCGACGCGCGCAAGTGGCAGGTTGTGGTGGGCGTCTCCTCTGACCTGCGGGCGCTGCACGACAGCTACGCCGCGCGCCTGAAGGCCGAGGGCTACGTGCAGACCAAGCTGAAGATCAAGAAGAACGAGATCGAGAGCGAATACCGCCGGGGCAGCGATGAGGCCGAGTTGCAGGTCAAGCGCAAGGGCAACGGCGTGGAGATCAAGCTGGAACGCGACTGAGCGCCAGCACGTTCCAGCTTGAAAACACATACCAGACTGAAAAGAGGAGGCCCTGTCGGGCCTCTTTTTTTGTGCAGTGTTGCGGCCCCGCGCTGGGCATGAGGCGTGGAAGATAAACGGTTCAGTGTCCGCGCGGGGTCATCTGCTAGGCTGGCCGCATCTGATGTGCCCCACTGGAGCCTTGTTGCCGATGCCCCTGCCTGCCCAGCTGAACCGATTGCTTAACCAGCGCCGCGCTCCTTAGGGGCTGGCGTCTGCGCTGCCCCGCCGTGTCCGGGCGGCCTGTCTCCTTTGTTCCAGTTTGTTCCAGCGCTTCACCGGAGGTTGTATGACCCGTTCCCCGTCCACCCCCAAGCAGTCCAGGCCCAAACCGTCCAGATCCGCCGTCAAGGCGGACGCCACTCCCGCCGACGCAGCCTTTGACGTGGCCGCCGCCGCCTACGCGCAGGCTGGGGACATGTTCCAGCTCCTCGCGCCGGACGGCAGCGCCACAGGCGCGGGCGAGTTGCCTGACGCCGACACCCGCCTCCGCCTGTACCGCGAGATGCGCCGCGCACGGCACTTCGACGAGCGCGGCTGGGTGCTGTACCGCCAGGGCCGCCTGGGTGTGTTTCCGCCGTTCGGCGGCATGGAGGCCAGTCAGGTCGGCACCGCCGCCGCCCTGACCGCCGACGACTGGCTGTTCCCCACCTACCGTGACACCGGCGCGGCCCTGACGCTGGGCCTGCCGATTGCGCGGGCACTGGCGTACTGGCGCACCTCGCCGCACGGCTGGGCCATGCCCGAGAACCTCAAGGTGCTGCCCTTCTACATCCCGATTGCCACCCAGTACCCGCACGCGGTGGGCGCGGCGCTGGCCGAGAAGCGCAAGGGCACCAGGAACGTGGCGATGGCCTACATCGGCGACGGCGGCAGCAGCGAGGGCGACTTTCACGAGGCGCTGAACTTCGCCGGGGCGCTGGAAGCCCCCTGCGTGTTCATCCTCCAGAACAACGGCTGGGCCATCAGCGTGCCGACCCGCTCGCAGACCAAGGCCACCAACCTTTCAAAGCGGGCCGAGGGCTACGGCATTCCCGGCGTGCGGGTGGACGGCAACGACGTGCTGGCGACGTACCACGTCACGCGTGAGGCCGTCGAGCGTGCCCGCCGGGGCGAGGGCCCCACCCTGATCGAGACCGTGACGTACCGCGTCAAGCCGCACACGGTGGCCGACGATCCCAGCCGCTACCGCACCGACGCCGACAACGAGGGCTGGGACGCCAAGGACCCGGTGCTGAGACTGCGGACCCACCTGATGGCCGAGGGAATCATGACCGGGGAGTCAGAGGCCGCGCTGCTGAAAGAGGTGGCCGACGAGTTCGAGGCCGCCCTGAAGGAAGCCGACAGCTACCCGGACCCCGAACCGGCCGAGATTCTGGACCATGTGTTTGCCGAGCCGACGCCGCAACTGCGGCGGCAGCGCGAGCAGATTCTGAACGAACAGGGTTCCAGCGAGGAGAGCGCATGACCGCCACTGTTTCCAAAACCGACACCAAAACCATGACGATGGTGGCCGCCATCAACGACGCGCTGGACCTGGCCCTCCAGCAGGACGACACCGTGCACATCTTCGGTGAGGATGTGGGCGTGATGGGCGGCGTGTTCCGCGCCACCGACGGCTTGCAGGCCAGGTACGGCGTGGACCGGGTGTTCGACACTCCGCTGGCCGAGGCCGCGATCGTGGGCATGGGCATTGGCATGGGGCTGGCAGGCCTCAAGCCGGTGGCGGAGATTCAGTTCGCGGGCTTCCTGTACCCGGCGCTGGATCAGGTGCTGTCCCACCTGGGCCGCTACCGCCACCGCACCCGCAGCCGCTACCACCTGCCGATGGTGGTCCGCGCGCCCTACGGCGGCGGCGTCCATACGCCCGAACAGCACGCCGACAGCCCCGAAGCCATCCTGGCGCACACCCCCGGCATCAAGGTGGTGATTCCCAGTACGCCCGCCGACGCCAAGGGACTGCTGCTCTCGGCCATCAACGACCCGGACCCGGTGTTCTTCTTCGAGGCCATCAAGCTGTACCGCAGCGTCAAGGAAGAGGTGCCGGTGGGTGATTACCGCGTTCCGCTGGGCAAGGCCAGACTGGTCACCGAGGGCGACGACGTGACCGTGATCTGCTATGGCGGCATGGTGGAGGTGGCGCAGAAAGCCGCCGCCGCAGCTAGAACCGCCGGCATCGGCGTGGAGGTCATCGACCTGCGGACCCTGGTGCCGCTGGACACCGAGACCATTCTGGACAGCGTGCAGAAGACGGGCCGCGTCGTGGTGGTCACGGAAGCGCCCCGCACCGGAGGCTTCCACAGCGAGATCAGCGCCACCATCGCGGAGGAGGCCATCGAGTGTCTGCGCGCGCCGATCATCCGCGTGACCGGCTTCGACGCGCCCTACCCGCCGTTTACCGCCATCGAGGACGTGTACCGCCCGAACGCGGTGCGGGTGGCGAAGGCGATCAAGGCGGTTATGGGGTACTGAGGTACGGCAGGGCAAGGGCGGGAGAGACCAGGCCGGTCCCCCCGCCTCTCTGTGTGTGGGATGAGGCAGCCGGCTGAGCTCCCCCTGCTGTCTGTGGGCACTGGGCGGACCCTTGCTGGGGCAAGTTTTCCCGATGCAGGCAGTCTTGCGCCCTGCCTGCATAACCCTGTGGCCCCTTCCTCACCCGCAGGCGTGACATACTCCCTCTCTGGAATGCCCAAGCGTACTGACCTGAACACGATCCTAATTCTCGGCAGCGGCCCCATCCAGATCGGGCAGGCCGCCGAGTTCGACTATTCCGGGACGCAGGCGCTCAAAGCCCTGAAAAACGAGGGGTACCGCGTGGTGCTGGTCAACAGCAACCCGGCCACGATCATGACCGATCCCGATCTGGCCGACGCGACCTACCTGGAACCGCTGACGCCCGAGTTCGTGGAGCGGGTGATCATCAAGGAGAAGCCCGACGCCCTGCTGCCCACCCTGGGCGGCCAGACCGCGCTGAACCTCGCGATGCAGCTGCACGAACGCGGCACGCTGGCCAAATACGGCGTGGAGCTGATCGGCGCGGGCGTGGAGGCCATCAACAAGGGCGAGGACCGCGAACTGTTCCAGGCCGCCATGAAGAAGATCGGCGTGGAAACGGCGCGCGGCAAGATGGTTCACAGCATGGAAGAGGCCACCGAGTACCAGAAGGAACTCGGTCTACCGGTGGTGATCCGGCCCTCCTTCACGCTGGGCGGCACCGGCGGCGGCATCGCGCACACCTACGAGGAGTTCCTGCAGATCACCGAGGGCGGCCTGCGCGACAGCCCGGTGACCTCGGTGCTGCTGGAAGAGAGCATCCTGGGCTGGAAGGAATACGAGCTGGAGGTGATGCGCGACACCGCCGACACGGTGATCATCATCACCAGCATCGAGAACTTTGACCCGATGGGCGTGCACACCGGCGACTCCATCACGGTGGCCCCGGCGCAGACCCTCAGCGACGTGGAATACCAGCGCCTGCGCGACATGTCGCTGGCGATCATCCGCGAAATTGGCGTGGCGACGGGCGGCAGCAACATCCAGTTCTCGGTCAACCCGGTGGACGGGCGCGTGATCGTGATCGAGATGAACCCGCGCGTGTCGCGCTCCTCCGCGCTGGCGAGCAAGGCCACCGGTTTCCCGATTGCCAAGATCGCCGCGCTGCTCGCGGTGGGGTACACCCTCGACGAGCTGCCCAACGACATCACCCGCGTGACGCCCGCCGCCTTCGAACCGAGCATCGACTATGTGGTGACCAAGATTCCGCGCTTTGCCTTCGAGAAGTTCCCGGGCAGCTCGGATCATCTGGGTACCCAGATGCGCAGCGTGGGCGAGGTCATGGCGATTGGCCGCACCTTCAAGGAGTCGCTGCAAAAGGCGCTGCGCAGCGTGGAAAGCGACGTGCGCGGGGTCTTTGCCGCCATGTCACCGGACGAACTGCGCGCCCTGCTGTACCCCAACCCGCGCCGTCTGGAAGCGGTCATCGAGCTGCTGCGGCGCGGCGAGACCGTGGAACAGCTGTTCGACGCCACCAAGATTGACCCGTGGTTCCTGGGTCAGCTGCGCGAGATCGTGGCGGCCGAGAGCGAGATTCTGGAACTGGGGCCGATCCGGGAGTGGAAATACGAGTACTGGCGCGAGGTCAAGCGCCTGGGCTTCAGTGACGCCCGCATCGGCGAGATCGTGGGCTTGAGCGAGCTGGAGGTCCGCGCCCTGCGCAAGGAGGCCAAGGCGCTTCCCGTCTACAAGACGGTGGACACCTGCGCCGCCGAGTTCGAGGCGCACACGCCGTACCACTACTCCACCTACGAGTGGGAAGACGAGGTCACCCCCACCGACAAGCCCAAGGTGGTCATCCTGGGCAGCGGCCCCAACCGCATCGGGCAGGGCGTGGAGTTTGACTACGCCACCGTTCATGCGGTCTGGGCGCTACAGGACGCGGGCTACGAGACGATCATGATCAACTCCAACCCCGAGACGGTCAGCACCGACTACGACACGGCAGACCGCCTGTACTTCGAGCCGCTGACGTTCGAGGACGTGATGAACATCGTCGATCACGAGAAGCCGGTGGGCGTGATCGTGCAGCTGGGCGGTCAGACCCCGCTGAAACTGGCGCGGCGGCTGGAGGCGGCGGGCGCACCGATCATCGGCACCAGCCCCGACGCCATCGACGAGGCCGAGGACCGCGCGTCCTTCAACGCGCTGTGCGAACGCCTGGGCCTGCCGCAGCCGCGCGGACTGGTGGCGAAGACGCCGAACGAGGCGCAGGCCCTGGCCGAACAGCTGGGCTTTCCGCTGATGGCCCGGCCCAGCTACGTGCTGGGGGGCCGCGCGATGCGGACGGTGCGCAGCATGACCGAGCTGACCACCTATCTGGACGAGGTGTACGCCGCCGTGGAGGGCCAGCCGAGCATCCTGCTGGACCAGTTCCTGGAAGGAGCGCTGGAGCTGGACGTGGACACCCTGTGCGACGGCGAGCGCGCCGTGGTGGCCGGGATCATGGAGCATGTGGAGGCCGCCGGGGTTCACAGCGGTGACAGCGCGTGCGTGCTGCCCCCGGTCAGCCTGAGCGCCGAGCTGCTGGCCCGCGTGAAGGCCGACACCGAGCGGCTGGCGCTGGAACTGGGCGTGCGCGGCCTGATGAACGTGCAGTGGGCGGTCAAGGACGACGTGGCGTACATCCTGGAGGCCAACCCGCGTGCCAGCCGCACCGTTCCCTTCGTGAGCAAGGCCGTGAACCATCCCCTCGCCAAGAGTGCCGCCCGCATCGCCGTGGGCCACACGCTGGAACAGATCGGGCTGCTGGAGACACCGGTGCCGGCCATGTACTCGGTGAAGGAAGTGCACCTGCCCTTCCTGAAATTCGCGGGCGTGCTGCCGGTGCTGGGGCCGGAGATGAAAAGCACCGGCGAGAGCATGGGCATCGACAGTGACCCGTATCTGGCGTTCTACCGGGCGCAGTTGGGGGCCAAGAACAACCTGCCCCTGAGCGGCACCGCCCTGCTGCTGGGCGAGGGCTTGGATGACGTGGCCGCCACGCTGGAGGGCGCGGGCCTGACCGTGATTCGGGCGCAGGACGGCGACAAGCTCCCCGACTTGCTGATTGACGTGACCGAAAGCCGCCTGCTGAGAACGGCGCTGGAACGGGGCGTGCCCATCGTGAGTACTCGGGAAGCTGCCGAATGGACGGCGAAGGCCATCGCCGGGGCGAAGAATGTTGAACTCAACGTGACGAGCTTGCAGGAGTGGGTCAAGGGCTGAGTTGGGTGTAACAGAGGATTGACTAGGTTAAAAACACTCTGATTTGATGACCCTGCCCGCTCCCGCTTCGGCTTTTGCCCGTGGTGGGGGCGAGCGGGCGGGGGTGTGGGGGGTTTGGGGGCTGTCGCCCGCACGCTCTATACTCGCTGTATGACGTTGCGGCCTACCCTTGTCTTCACCACCCACGCCGAGGCCGCCCGCACAGACCGGGAGGCGAACTGGGCCAAAACGCCCCAGCAGCGGTTGGCGGAAGTGGAGTTTTTACGCCGTCAGAGGTATCCGGATGGAATTGCCCCCCGACTTCAGCGAACTCTTGAACTTGTTGAACGCCCACGGCGTTGAGTATGTGCTGGTGGGCGGCTACGCGGTAGGGGCGCACGGTTTCCCGCGTTACACCGGGGATATGGATCTGTTTTACGGACTGGGAGAGGCAAACACGGTGCGTCTCTCGGCGGCTCTGGAGGACTTTGGATTGCCTTGTCCAGCGGCCCAACTGAACCAGGAAAACGTGATGTTTCGTCTGGGCGTCAAACCCGTCATGGTCGAGTTCATGAGCGAGATTACGGGGGTGACATTCGCGCAGGCGTGGGCCAACCGGGTGGTGTGGGAGCTGAACGGCCTGAGCGTCCCCATGATTTCACTGGCCGATCTGCGCGTGAACAAGGCCGCGACAGGACGGCATAAGGATCTGGCCGATCTGGAAGAATTGCCGGAGGAATGAGGCTTGTTTTTCCGTTACGTCCCTCGCCGTAAACTGCCCGCATGTCCACCCCGCGCAAGATCATTCATGTGGACATGGACGCCTTCTACGCGTCGGTGGAGCGGCGTGACGACGCGCGGCTGCGCGGGCGTCCGCTGGCGGTGGCCTGGGGCGGACGGCGCAGTGTGGTGTTAACCGCCAGCTACGAGGCGCGACCCTTCGGCGTCCGCAGCGCCATGCCGCTGTACCGGGCGCTGGAACGCTGTCCGGACCTGCTGGTGGTGCCGCCCCGTTTCGACGCCTACCGCGAGGTCAGCGCCCAGATTCGCGCGGTGTTTGCCCGCTATGCGCCGCTGGTGGAGCCGCTCTCGCTGGACGAGGCGTATCTGGACGTGACGGCTCCGTTGCGCGGCGGCCCCAGCGCCACCCGCATCGCCGGGGCCATTCGCGCCGAGATCCGGGCCGAGACGGGCTTGACCGCCACCGCCGGAGTCAGCGTCAACAAGTTCCTGGCCAAGCTGGCCAGCGGCATGAACAAGCCCGACGGTCTAACCGTGTTGCTGCCGCAAGAGGTAGACGGATTGCTGGCCTCACTCCCGGTGGGTGACTTTCACGGCATCGGCCCGGCCACCGCCGCCAAGCTGACCGCGCGGGGCATCCACACCGGGGCGGACCTGCGCGCCGCCTCGCCCGAACAGCTCTCGGCGCAGTTCGGCAAGAAGGGCGAGCATTTCTGGCGCATTGCCCACGGCCTGGATGACCGCCCGGTGGACCCGGACCGCCCGCACAAGAGCATCGGCGCGGAGGAAACCTACGGCGACGATCTGCGGAGCGTGGACGCGGTACTCACGCGCCTGCCGGTGCTGGCGGAGGCGGTGGAGCGCCGGCTGGCGCGGGCCGGGCTGGCGGGGCGCACGGTGGTTTTGAAGCTCAAGTTCAGTGACCGGGCCATCGTCACCCGCCGCGTCACGCTGCCTGCCCCGGTCCATCTGGCCCCCGATCTGGCCCGCGCCGCCGCACGCTCGCTGACGCCAGAGCTGCTGTCCGGGCGGGGGGTGCGGCTGGCCGGGATCACGGCAGCGGGCCTGTGTGGACTGGGGGAGAGGCCCGCACAGCCGGGGCTGTTCGACTGATACGGACTCCGAGCGAAGGGTGTTGAAAACACCTGAAACTCCGAGCGGAGCGAGAACGAGAAAAACGGGTTCCGGGCGTGGAGTGGAGTGCAGGGACCGGCGCTGTCCCGATTCCTGCACTCCACTCCACGCCCGGAACCCGTATAGGGTGGGCTAGCGCCGGTCCCGGTAGCGCCGGATTAGCGTGTTGGTACTGCTGTCATGCTCCAGTTGCGGCTCCGCGCCCGGCTTCAGCTCTGGCACGATCTTTCCGGCCAGCACCTTGCCCAGCTCCACACCCCACTGGTCAAAGGAATTGATGTTCCACACGGCCCCCTGCACGAAGACCTTGTGCTCGTACAGCGCGATCAATGCGCCCAGTGTGCGCGGCGTCAGCCGGTCGGCCAGAATGGTGTTGGTGGGCCGGTTGCCGTCAAACACACGGTGCGGGGCCAGCGCCGGGTCCACACCCTCGGCCAGCACGGCGTCCAGCGACTTGCCGAAGGCCAGCGCCTCGGTCTGCGCGAACACGTTGGCCATCAGCAGGTCGTGGTGGGGCGGGCCGTCGGGTGTGGGCAGCGGATTCAGGGTCTGACAGAATCCGATAAAGTCGCAGGGAATCAGCTGGGTGCCCTGGTGAATCAGCTGGTAGAAGGCGTGCTGGCCGTTGGTGCCGGGCTGACCCCAGATCACTGGCCCGGTCTGGTAGTCCACCGCCTGCCCGTCTAAGGTGATGTGCTTGCCGTTGCTCTCCATGTCCAGCTGTTGCAGGTAGGCGGGGAAGAATTGCAGGTACTGGTCATACGGCAGCACGGCGTGGCTCTGCGCGCCAAAGAAATTGTTGTACCACACGCCCAGCATTCCCATCAGCACCGGGAGGTTGCCCTCCAGCGGCGCGGTGCGGAAGTGTTCATCCATGTCGTGAAAGCCGGCCAGCAGCTCATGAAACCCGTCCGGGCCGATGGCGAGCATCACGCTCAGGCCAATCGCGCTGTCCATGCTGTAGCGCCCGCCCACCCAGTCCCAGAACCCGAACATGTTGGCGGTGTCGATGCCGAAGTTCTGCACGGCGCCCTCGTTGGTGGACACGGCGACGAAATGGCGGGCGACGGCGGCCCTGTCCCCCAGCGCCGAGAGCAGCCAGACGCGGGCCGAGGCCGCGTTGGCCATCGTCTCCTGCGTGGTAAAGGTCTTGGAACTCACGATGAACAGCGTCTCGGCGGGGTCCAGATCGCGGGTCTTTTCCACCAGGTCGGTGCCGTCCACGTTGGAGACGAAGCGCATGGTCAGGTCGCGCTGGGCGTAGTGCTTCAGCGCTTCATACGCCATCACCGGCCCCAGATCGCTGCCGCCGATGCCGATATTGACGATGTTTTTAATCGGTTTGCCCGTAAAGCCCGCCCACTGCCCGGCCCGCACCGCACCGGCGAAGGTCGCCATGCGGTCCAGCACCTCATGCACGTCCGAGACGACGTTGTGACCATCCACCATGACCGTGGCTCCCCTCGGCTGGCGCAGGGCGGTGTGCAGCACGGCGCGGTTCTCGGTCACGTTGATGCGCTCTCCGGCGAACATGGCGTCGCGTTTTTGTTCCACGCCCGTCTCGCGCGCCAGATTCAGCAGCAGGGTCAGCGTCTCGTCTGTCACCCGGTTCTTGCTGTAGTCCAGGTAAAGGCCCGCGGCCTCGGCGTTCAGCCTTTCGCCGCGCTGCGCGTCATGGGCAAACAGATCGGCCAGCAGGGTGTCCTTCATCATCCGGTGGTGCCCGGTCAGGGCCGTCCAGGCGGGCAGTTCGGTCAGGGTGGTGGGCATCGTGGACCTCCGTGGTGGTGGGGTGGATTTGGGAAATGGGGCTGTCGAGAACCGTTCGCCGGAGCATAGCGCCCCCGTCACGGGGCGGGGAGACCGGGCGAATCGGGGCCGCAGATGGGCCTGAGGCCCGGTGTCTTAACCGACCAGAGACGGATTCCAGCGGTCTCTGGCGTCAGAGTGCTGTGCCAGCCGGTTTTCTAGACTGCTTCCATGATCAGGTCTTTCGACGCAGACAGAAGGTGGACCCTTCAGGAACAGGCCGTGCTGGCCAGTCCTGAGACCCACGAGTGCTCCCCTCCGCTGCAGGTCTGTCCCGAGAGCCTGAACCGCGCCCTGCTGGCCGAGGAACACCGCCAGATTCTCAAACTGGTGGGCCGCCTGCGCTGGGCCAGCGGAGGCGCCAGAAACTGAGCCGGGGGGCTGTCTGCCCAGGCACAACGAGCGATCAGCGAAAGCAGACCCCACTGGCCCCCGACATTGTTCGGGCGCTACCCTGTCGGTCTATGACAGCCGCATCCACCTCAGCACCCGGCGCCGCGTCCCTGCCTGAACCTGCCCTGCCCGGGCCGTCCATGTCCGAGCTGCGCCGCCATCTGGGTCAGGTGTCTGACCTGGGGGCGGCGGCGTCGCTGATGTCCTGGGAACAGGAAACCAGCATGCCCCCGGAAGCAGCCCGCGTGCGTGGCCTGCAGCTGTCCACGCTGGCGGGCCTGGGCCACGGGCTGTTCACGGACCCGCAGACCGGGGCGTTGCTGGACGCCGCCGCGCCGCAGAATGAGACGGATCAGGCCATCGTGCGCGTGACCCGGCGCGACTACGACAGGGCCACCCGACTGCCCACCGCGTTCGTCGAGGAGCAGACCCGCGCCCGGAACGAGGCCCATCACGCCTGGATCGCGGCCCGCAGGGCAAGTGATTTTGCAGGCTTCGCGCCGTACCTGGAACGCATGATGGAGCTGGCCCGCCGCGAGGCCGACCTGCGCGGCCACGACGAACACCCTTACGACGCCCTGCTGGACAGCTACGAGCCGGGGATGCGGGCGGGGGCCGTGAAGACCATCTTCGCGGATCTGCGTGACCGTACCCTGCCGCTGCTGCGCCGCATCACGGCGGCGGACGACGCGGCGGATTACGGCGTGCTGACCCGCCCGTTCCCCGCCGAGGCGCAGAAGACGTTTGCTTGGCGGGTGGCGGGCGAGGCCTTCGGACTGGAAGGCTCTTTTGCCCGCCAGGACGAAAGCGCCCACCCGTTCATGACCAACTTCAGCCGCTCGGACCTGCGCATCACCACGCGGGTGGAACCGTACTGGCCCGCCTGTCTGTTCGGCACCTGGCACGAGACGGGACACGCCATGTACGAGCGTGGCGTTTCGGATCGCTGGGAGCGCACCCCGGTTTCAGGCGGCGCGAGCCTGGGTGTCCACGAGAGCCAGTCACGCCTGTTCGAGAACCTGCTGGGCCGCAGCCTGCCGTTCTGGCAGCGTTACTTTCCCCTGCTGGCCCAGGCCGCGCCGGACGTCACCGCCGGGCAGGACGCCCGGAGCATGTACCGCGCCGTCAACCGGGTCAACCCCAGCTTTATCCGGGTAGAGGCCGATGAGGTCACCTACAACTTCCACATCATGCTGCGCTTCGAGCTGGAACTGGCGCTGCTGGAAGGCTCGCTGAAGGTGGCCGAGTTGCCGGAGGCCTGGAACGCGAAGATGCAGGACTACCTGGGCCTGACCCCGCCCGACGACGCGCGGGGCGTGTTGCAGGACATCCACTGGTCCGCCGGACTGATCGGCTATTTCCCCACCTATACCCTGGGCAATCTGCTGAGCGTGCAGCTGCTGGAAGCGGCGCAGGCCGACGCGGCGGTTGCCGCCGGCATCCAGAACGCCCAGTACGCGCCGCTGCTGGCGTGGCTGACCGACAGGGTCCACCAGCACGGACGCAGCCTGACGCCGGGCCAGATCACCGAGGGGGCCACCGGCCGTCCGCTGAGCGCCGATCCCTACGTGGCGTATCTGCACAGAAAATACGGGGAGATCTACGGGCTGGAGACGGCAGAACAGTAGCGGCACGAGAACGGCCCGGCACCTGTCGTCCGGGCCGTTCTCCCTCCTGCCTTCACACTTAAACTGCGTGCTTGCGTTCGGCCTGCGTGATCAGGTAGGCGCGGGCCGCCCCCAGCCAGCTCTGGGCCAGGGCGGTGTTGGGGTGACGGCGCTCGCGCAGGGCGTGCGTGCCCCGGCTCAGCTGTCGCTCAATGCGGCGCACGGCCACCAGACCGCCGTCGTTCTCGACCTCAATCAGGGTGTTCAGAACGGTGGTGGGGTGAACGTAACCCACGCGGATGCTCTCGGCAATTGTGTCCAGTGCGCGCATGTGGTGGACTCCTTCCAGCCTGAGGGGCCGCGAGGTGGGTTGGGACGGGAGACGAATCTGGAGAAAAGCTCTTGCTGATTACGACTATAGCAGAGCGGTGGGCGGCGGTGCAAGAAGTTGGTCCCCCGGATTCTGTATTGACCGTATTGATGGGGGGTGTTACACTCCAACCAAGGCTGCCCGATTCTGCCCACAGGCAAACCGCCCCCAGGGGCTGGGGTCCACGGGCAAAGCGCAGTCCCAGGCGGCACGCCGAATCTGTTTTCCGTGTTCAGCACGCGGTCAGAAAGCAGAGACGGTGAGGCCAAGCCGCAGCCAAGGAGGTGACACATGAAATTGCACGAAAGACTCCGCGAACTCCGTAGCGAACGCGGGCTGCGGCTCAAGGACGTCGCCGAGACCGCCGGGATCAGCGTCCCGTACCTCAGCGATCTGGAACGGGGCCGTACCAACCCCAGCCTGGAAACCCTGCAGACCCTGGCCGGTTCCTACGCCATCACAGTTCATGATCTGCTGGAGGGCGTCGAGTTCTACGGCGCGTCCACCGAGGGCTCCATGCCCAAGGGGCTGGCCGATCTGGTGGCCGACCCCACGCTGGGCGCGCAGATCACGCCCGACTGGGTGCAGACGCTGTCGCGTATCGAACTGCGTGGCAAGCGTCCGCGCGACAAGGGCGACTGGTACGAGATTTACCTGCACCTCAAGCGCATCCTGAACTGAGGTTCAGGTCAGAAGTGGAAGGCCGGAGCCGTGGTGCTCTGGCCTTTCTCGTTTTAGGTCTGCTTGAGCCGGAGAAGCGGCGTCTCATACGAATCCCGGTTAATTTGTTACACGAGGCCACCAATGGAAGAGGGTCAGGGAGCGCACCCG